>JACFNR010000012.1:35963-60636 GCA_019454765.1 Trueperaceae bacterium
CGCTGAGCGTGACGCGCAGTCCCGGCGCGCACGCGGCCCAGTCGTGACCGGCCACGAGCCGCCGCGCCCCGTCGGCGGCCGCAGCGGCGGCCGCCTTGCCGGAGCCCGGCGCGAGCACCATGAACTCCTCGCCGCCCCAGCGGGCGAGCACGTCCGTGGAGCGGAACGCGCCCCTCAGGAGCGCGGCGACCTGCGCGAGCACCTCGTCTCCCACCACGTGCGAGTAGGCGTCGTTGACCGCCTTGAAGTGGTCCACGTCGAGCAGCACGACCGCGACATCGTCGCTGTCCTCCCGCGCCACCGCCTCCTCTAGGCGTTCGCGCAGGTAGCGTCTGTTGCGGAGCCCGGTCAGGTCGTCCGTGCTGCTGAGGGCCTCGAGGCGCGCCGCCTGCTCGCGGAGGCGGCGGTTGGCCTCCACTACGGCCCGCCTGGCGACGACGTTGACCTCGTGGGTTTCGCCAAGGCCGAGCTCCAGTTGCGTCACCAGCAACGCGAGCGCCTGGCTACTCCGTTCCGCCTCGTCGCGCGCCCGCTCGGCGACGTACGCCTCGAGTCTCCCGTACGCCTCGGCGTGCCGCCCGAGTCCCGCCAGCGCAGCCGCCGCCGAACGCATGGTCCCTGTCGCCGCCACCGCGTTGCCGGCTACCCGGTACGCGGCGGCGGCACTCTCCAGCTCGGCGAGGGCCTCCGCGAACCGCGCCGCGCCGATCAGGAACTCACCGTGGCTCGCCCTGATGTCTGGTTCGAAGCTGTCGCGCCCCTCGGCGGCACCCGCCAACGCCTCCGAGAACAGGGCTTCGGCGCCCTCGGCGTCCCCCGCGCCAGAGCGCACCTCGGCCAGTTTGGCCAAGGTGGCGGCGCGGTAGCGCTCGTTGTCGAGGGTGGTGAACCAGGCGAGCGCCTCCCGCAGCGCCGCGGTCGCCTCGTCGTGCCTCGCGAGCCTGGCGAGGCAGCGACCCTCGTTCGAGCGGGCGATGGCGGCACCGAAGCGGTCGCCTTCGAGCAGGAACGACTTGCGCGAGCGCGCGAAGCAGCCGAGCGCCTCGTCGTGCCGCCCCAGGTCCAGGTAGACGTTGCCAAGGTTGTTGAGGAGCGGCGGGGCGACTGCCTCGCCCGCGGCCTCGAGCAGGGCGATGCCGGCGTCGAGGTACTTGACGGCCACGTCGAGCAGGCCGCGCGAGCCGTACACCGCGGCGAGGTCGTTGTGCGCCCGCGCCGCCAACCGCGGCAGGCCGTGGCGCTGCGCCAGGGCGAGCGCCTCGCCGCCCCAGTCGAGCGCCGCGGCCGCGTCGCCGAGGAGGAAGGCGGCCCGGAGGCCCGCCAGGCAGGCTTCCGTCTCCGCCTCGCCCACTCGGCCGGGACCGGTGCCGGCGGACTGGGCGCACAGCGCCCGCACGGCGCCCGCCGCCTCGAGGGCCGCGGCGGGCTCGTCGAGAGCGAGCCGACTGGTGGCCAACGCAGCGAGAGCCACCACGCGCCCCACGGGCGGGAGCTCGCCCGCGAGCGCCTCCTCGGCCTTGGCAGCTGCCGCGCGGGGGGCGTTCAGGCGTAGGCGCCACGCCTCAAAGGCGGCCGGGGCCTCCGGCGCCCCGCCGCTGAAGTCACGGTTCGTCGCTTCCGGCACCCTCGATCCTGTTCCGCCGCGCGCCACCCCAGGTCCGCGCGGCCGCGGGCCTCGTCTCGCTTACTACCGCCAACCTACCCCGCCGCGCCGCCCGACCTCCCGACCTCGGGTTCGGAGCCCGCCGCGACCCGGCGGCGCCGGCCACCGCCGCTGCCGTCCGGCGCCGTGGCATAATGCCCCTGCCGCCGAGCCGGTGCGGCGGCAGGGACGCCGGGGCGATTAGCTCAGCGGAAGAGCGTCCGCTTTACACGCGGAGGGTCGGGGGTTCGAATCCCTCATCGCCCACCAGCTCCCCCGGGCCGTCCGTCCGCGCGGACTAACCGCGGCCACCACCGCGGCGTCCGCGCTCGACCGCGCGCCGGGGGCGGCGGTTATGCTGGCCCCACCCCGCCGCGCTGCCGGCCACCGTGTGCCCCCGACCACACCCGACCGGGGAAGTGCGGCTCGTTGGAGCCCGCATGTCGTTGCCCACAGCCAAGACCTCCCCGCTCTGGTGGGACCTCGTGCCCACCGCCCCTACCCGGCCGCCCCTCGCGGGCGACGCCGACGTCGACGTGGCCATCGTCGGCGCCGGCTTCACGGGCCTCTGGACCGCCTACTACCTCAAGCTCCTGGAGCCGTCCACCGACGTGCTGGTGATGGAGCGCGCGCACGTCGGCTTCGGCGCCTCCGGGCGCAACGGCGGTTGGTGTCACCCGGAGTACCCGCTCGGCCTCGCCACCCTGGCGCACCGCCACGGTCGCGACCCGGCGTTGCGCTTCCAGCGGGCGGCCCTCGACGCCGTCGAGGAGGTGGGCCGCGTCTGCCGCCGCGAAGGCATCGACTGTCACTACCACCTCGGCGGCCGCTTCATCGCCGCTCGCACGCCGCTGCAAGCGAAGCGCGCCCGCGCAGACGTCGCCGAACACCACGCCCTCGGCCTCGGCGAGGAGGAGCTGCGTTTCCTGGACGCCGCCGAGGCGCGGTCGCTCAGCGGCATGGCGCGGGTGACGGGCGGCACCTTCATGCCCCGAGCCGCGGCGCTGCACCCGGCGCTGCTCGTCCACGGCCTGGCGCGCGCCTGCGAGCGGCTTGGCGTCAGGTTGGTCGAGGCGACCGGCGCCACGGACGTGGCCGCCGGCAAGGTCAGCTTCGCCGGAGCGGCCGGTCCAGGCACCGTCACGGCGCGCAGCGTCCTGCGCGCCACCGAAGGCTACACGCGCGACCTGCCCGGCGAGGGGCGCACGCTCATCCCGCTCTACTCCCTCATGATCGCGACCGAGCCGCTGGACGCCGCCACGCTGAGCGAGGTGGGACTCGCGCAGCGCGAGCTGTTCGCCGACTACGGCCACATGGTCATCTACGGCCAGCGCACGGCCGACGGGCGCGTCGCCCTGGGGGGCCGCGGAGCTCCCTACCACTTCGGTTCGGGCATCAGCGCCCGCTTCGACGTCGACGACGTGGTGCACGGCCACCTGGCGCGGCTGCTGGTCGACCTGTTCCCGGCGCTTGGCGGGGCGCGGATCACCCACAGGTGGGGCGGCCCGCTCGGCGTCCCGCGCGACTGGCGCCCGAGCGTCTCCTACGACCCCGCCACCGGCATGGGGCACGCCGGCGGCTACGTCGGCGACGGGGTCGCGCTCTCCAACCTGGCGGGGCGGACGTTGGCGGAACTCGCCCTCGGGCGGAGGAGCGAGCGCACGGACCTGCCGTGGGTGCAGCACGAGTGGCGCCGCTGGGAGCCGGAGCCGCTACGGTTCTTGGGCGTGAACGCCGGCCTCTGGCTCACCCGCTCGGCGGACCGGGAGGAGGCGCGCACGGGGCGGCCGAGCGCGCGCGCCAAGCTCGGCAACTGGCTCAGGGGCAAGCGCGCCTGAAGCCGGCCGCCGGCAGTCACCGCCCGAGCCAGGCCATTGTCTTGCTGGCGAGGCGGTCGAGCGCCACCACCGACATCTCGAGGTGCTCCTCCCTCGTGTCCTCGATCTTGTTGTGGGAGATGCCGTGCAGGCTCTGAACGAACAGCATCACGGTCGGGACGCCGGCGCGCGCCACCTCGGCGGCGTCATGGAGCGGGCCGCTCGGCAGGTGGTGCGACGTGCCGGACGCCTCGCGGACGGCCTCGTCCGCCATCTTCAGTAGCTCGGGGTGGAACGGCATGGGGTCGATGCCCCAGATGTTGCTCCACGCCACCTCCACGTTCCCCTCGGCGGCGAACCGCTCGCTGGCCGCCACGGCGCGGCGGTACATGGCCGTGAGCGCCTCGCGGTCGAGGTGGCGCTGGTCGAGGGTGATGTCGCACTCCGCCACCACCGACGTGACGATGCCCGGCCGGGTCACGCACGAGCCGATGGTGCATACGCCGCCCAGGTCGTCGGTGATGCGGTAGATCTCCTGGCTCATCTTCCCCGCCGCGAGGAAGGCGTCACGGCGCCGGTTCATGGGCGTGGAACCCGAGTGCGCCGCCTGGCCGCGGAAGTGGATGCCGTGGCGCTCCACGCCGAAGGTCCCCAGCACGACGCCGAGCGGCAGGTCCAGGTCGAGGAGGACGGGGCCCTGCTCGATGTGCAGCTCGAGGTAGGCGCCCGCGGAGGCGAGCTCGGCGTGGGCGTCGTTCATGCGGTCCAGGTCGACCCCGCACCGCTTCAGGGCGTCCACCAGCAGCACGCCGTCGGCGTCCTTGCGGTGTCGCTCCTCGTCGGGCACGAGCGTGCCCCCCGCCGCGCTCGACCCGAGGAGGCTGCGGCCGAAGCGCGCCCCCTCCTCGTCGGCCCAGTCGACCAGGCGCACCGTCACTGGGGGCCTGCCGCCGTACTCGTCCTTGATGCGCCTCACGACCTCCAGGCCGGCCAGAACGTTGAGGCAGCCGTCGAGCCACCCCCCGCCGGGCACGCTGTCGATGTGGCCGCCTATGAGCAACTCGACGCTCGACTCCCCCGGCAGGGTCGACCAGACGTTGCCGGCGGCGTCCCAATGCGTCTCGAGGCCGAGGGCGTCGGTCTTCTCGCGCATGAACTCGCGCGCCTTCAGCCACGTGTCGGTCCACGCCACGCGCCAGGCGCCGTTCTCGTCGCCCGTGAGGGCGCGCAGGTCCTTGAGTTCTCGGACGGTCCGTTTCGGGTCGAGGGTGCTCACGGCGGCCTCCTTGGGGGCAAGGCGGCGGCCACGCCACGGGCCCGCCGGCCCTGCCGGGGCCCGACGGCGGTCGGCCGCGCTCTCGTCTGCCGCGCAGTCTACCAACCGCGCCCGCTCGGGTAGGGCCTTCCCAGCGCCGGCGCCGCACGCAGGCGCCGCGCCCCGGGGCGCAGCCGTGATGGCGCCCGAGGGCGCCTCGGCGCCAGCGCCGTCCTCCCCGGCCCCGCCCCGACCCCTACGGCAGGACCGGGAGCGCCGCCTCGACCCGGCGGCGCAGGTCGGCCGGGTCGACGTCCGCGCCCAACGCGCCGAACGTCGCCGCGAGGGTCGTGAGGTCGCGCTCGAGCAGCTCGCGCGCGAAGGGGCCCGAGCGCAGGTCCATGAGCTGTGGCACGTCGATGATCACGACCCGACCCTCGTGCCACAGGAGGTTGTAGGTGGAGAGGTCGCCGTGCACGAGCCCGAGCCGGGTCAGGTCGACCATGGCGGCGGCGGCCTGCTCGAAGGCCGCCTGCGCCTCCGCCCGCTCGAGGCGCAGGTCGGCAAGGCGGGGCGCCGGGTCGTCACCGACCCCCACGAACTCCATCAGCACCACCGCGCCCGCCGCCGCCCAGGCGCTCGGCTCGGCCGGCAGCGCCGGCACCGGCACGCGCACGCCGGCCCGGTGCAACCGCCACAGGTTGGAGTACTCGCGCATCACCCAGAGCGCCACCTTGGCCCGCTTGCCGGCTCGCGACCGGCGCTTGAGCACGCGCGCCAGTCGTTCGTCCTCGAACTCGAGGCCCTCCCAGTAGGGCGCGTCGCTCCGGAACGAGCGCGCCTCGAGGTCGGCGTAGACCTTGGCCGCCAGGCGCGTGTCGCCCCGCGTCACGAGGTAGACGGTCGCCTCCTTGCCCCCCTTGACGAGCCCGTGAAGTTCGTCGAACCAACCGCCGGCGCGGAGCCGCCGCAGGTCCTGGTCCTTGAACGCCTGCTCGCCGCCGGCGACGGCGCCGACCAGCTCGGCGACCGTGCGCTTGGCGCGCGGCTTGCGCCGTGCCCGGCGCACCTCGGCCTTGGCGGGCAGTTCGCGCGCCCTCACGGCCGTGCCGAAGCCCGGTTCGCCCTCGCCGGCGTGCTCGGCCCGGTCGGCGGCACCGCCTCCGCGCCCGCGCCGGCCTCGCGGCCGCTCGGGCGGCCGCTTGGGCGGCCGGCCCTCGTCGTTACTCACCAGTCTCCTCCCGACCTGGGCGCCCGGCGGGCGCCCGGCGGCCAGCTTAACCAACGCTTCATGTGACGGCCGCCCCCTCCGCCTCGACCCGCCTTTCCCGTACCATTCCCCTTGCGGCGCCGCGCGGCGGGCAAACCGGCCCCCGGCGGTCGGGCGCCAACACCTGGGAGGGTGCATGAGAAGAACTGCTCTACTAGTCCTGGTCCTCGTGGTCACGGCCTTCGCCGCGGCCGAGGGACGTCTCACCACGGCGATCGGCTCGAACCCGCCGACGCTCGACCCGCAGAAGACGTTCAACGGCTTCTCGTTCGCCATCACGAACCAGGTCTACGAGACGCTCTTCCGGGTCACGCCGGAAGGCGAGATCGAAGGCCTCCTCGCCGCCTCGTGGGAGTACCTCGACCCGTCGACCCTCCGCGTCACGCTCCGCGACGGCGTGAAGTTCACGGACGGCACCGCGCTAGGCGCCGCGGCGGTCAAGGCCTCCCTGGAGCGCCTCCTCGACCCCGCCACCGCCGCCCCCGGCCGCTTCGTCGTGAGCGCCATCGAGGCGGTCGAGGTCGTAGACGACGTGACGCTCGACATCAAGACGGGCGAGCCGTTCGCGCCCCTCCTCGCCCACCTGGCGCACCCGGTTGCCGCCATCGTCCCCGTGGCGCACGGCGACGACCTGGCGCGCAACCCCGTCGGCTCCGGACCGTACGAGCTCGTGTCGTGGGAGCAGAGCAACCAGCTGCTGCTGACCGCCAACCCGGATTACTGGGGCGGCGCGCCGGCCATCGGCGAGGTCCTCTACCGCATCATCCCGGAGATCAGCACCCAGCTCGTCGAGCTGCGCTCGGGCGGCATCGACATCCTCTTCAACATCCCGCCCGACGCCTTCGAGACCCTCGCCGCCGACACCAAGTTCGAGACCCGCTCCTACCTCGGCTGGGGCAGCATGATGCTCGGCATGAACACGGCGAACCCGAAGCTGAGCGACCTGCGCGTGCGCCAGGCCATCGCCCACGCCATCGACAAGAGCCTGATCATCGACGAGTTCCTCCGCGGCCTCGCCGAGCCGGGCGTTGTGCCCATCCCGCCCACCGTGCGCTTCGCGGCCTCCGACCTGGCCGAGCCTTACCCGTACGAGCCCGACACGGCCAAGGACCTCCTGGCGGAGGCCGGCGCCACGGGTGTCAAGTTGACGCTCGACATCTACCAGAACCCCGACCTCGAGGCCGTCGCCCAGGTGCTGCAGTTCATGCTCTCGGAGGTCGGCATCGAGCTGACGATCCGCGTGCAGGAGTACGCCGCCTACGTCGAGCAGACGGAGAAGGACGACCTCGAGCTGTACGCCTCCAGCTGGGGCACGGTCACGCTCGACGCCGACTACACGCTCTACGCCTTCTTCCACTCGAGCGAGATCCCGGGCAACAACACCTCCCGCTACCAGGTCGCGGCCGTCGATGCCCTGCTGGACGAGGCCCGCGCCACGCCCGACGACGCGATCCGCGCCGCCGCCTACCGCGACGTGCAGGAGATGGTCCTCGCCGACGTGCCGATGGTGACCCTCTATTACCCCCTGTCGACCATCGCCAAGTGGCCCGTCCTCCAGGGCGAGGTCGTGCGCTTCAGCTGGATCAACCTCGACCTGCGCCAGGCGACGCTGTCGCGCTGAGCTAGGTACCGGGGCGGGCAGCCAGCTGGTCGCCCGCCCCGACCCACCCGGTGGCACTCTTCATCCTGCGGCGCCTTGCGGCGCTGCTGCCCGTTCTACTCGGCGTGACCCTCGTGGTCTTCGCCATGCTGTGGCTGGCTCCCGGCGACCCGCTGCTGGCGCTCGTCGGCGAGTCCGCGCAGGGCATGAGCAAGAGCGCCCTCGAGGAGCTCAGGCGCGCCCACGGTCTGGACCGCGGGCCGCTCGTGCAGTACCTCGGTTACATCGCGGACCTGGCGCGGGGCGACCTGGGCGTCTCCGTCCGCAGCGGCCAGCCGGTCAGTCAGGAGGTCCTGAGCCGCTTCCCCGCCACGCTGCTGCTGGCGGGAAGCGCCATGCTCGTCGCCGTGGCGCTCGGCCTCACCCTCGGCGTGCTGGCCGCCGTCTACAGGCGCAGCGTCGTCGACCACCTCGCCGTCCTGCTGGCCCTGCTGGGCGTGTCAGTGCCCGTGTTCTGGTCGGGCCTGCTGCTGATGCTCCTGTTCGCCCTCGACCTGGGCTGGTTGCCCGCCTCCGGCTACGGCACCTGGAAGCACCTGGTGCTGCCGGCGCTGGCCGTCGGTTTCTCGTCGGCGGCGTTCATCGCCCGGATCACGCGCGCCAGCATGATCGAGACGCTCAGGCAGGACTACGTGCGCACCGCCACGGCGAAGGGACTCGGCAAGAGCGCCGTGCGCCTAAGGCACGCGCTGCGCAACGCCCTGCTGCCGGTCGTGACCGTGGTGGGGCTGCAGTTCGGCGGCCTCCTCGGCGGCGCGGTCCTGACCGAGACGGTCTTCGCCTGGCCCGGCATCGGCCGCATGCTGGTGGACGCCATCGGCGCGCGCGACCTGCCGCTCGTGCAGGGGAGCGTGCTCTTCATCGCCGTCATGTTCATCCTGATGAACCTCCTCGTCGACGTCTCCTACGCCGTCCTCAACCCCAAGGTGCGCTATGAGTGAGGCCGTCATGCGACCGCGGCGCCTGCGCTCGCCGGCGGTGCGCCGCTTCCTGCGCAACCGCGCCGCCACCGTTGGCCTCGTGCTCACCGTGCTCCTCATCCTGGTCGCCGTCTTCGCGCCCCTGCTCGCCCCCTACGCGCCCGACTTCCAGAACCTCCGCGCCCGCCTCCGGCCGCCCTCCACGGCGCACCCGTTCGGTACCGACGAGTTCGGTCGCGACGTGCTCAGCCGCGTGCTTCACGGCGCCCGCGTCTCGCTCCTGACGGGCCTCGTGCCCGTGCTGGTCGCGGCCGGCCTCGGCAGCACCCTCGGCCTGCTGGCCGGCTTCTACCGCGGGACCCTCGACGCCATCCTCATGCGCGTCATGGACATCTTGCTGGCGTTCCCGTCGCTGCTCCTCGCGCTCGCCGTGGTGGGAGCGCTCGGACCGGGCCTCGAGAACGCCGTCATCGCGGTCGCCATCGTCGGCATCCCGTCGTACGCGCGCATCGTTCGCAGCGTCGTCATCGCCACGCGCGAGGAGGAGTTCGTCACGGCGGCACAGGCGCTGGGAGCGCGCGACCCGCGGCTGCTGCTCAAGCACGTGCTGCCCACCGCCATGGGCGCGCTCAGCGTCCAGGCGACCCTCGGGATCGGCTTCGCCATACTCTCCATGGCCGGCCTGTCGTTCCTCGGACTCGGCGTGCAACCGCCCACGGCCGACTGGGGCGAGATGCTCACGCGCGGCCGCCGCTACCTGCCGGGCGCCCCCTGGCTCCTGCTCTACCCCGGCGCCGCCATCTCCCTCACGGTGCTCGCCTTCAACCTGCTCGGCGACGGCCTTCGCGACGCGCTCGACCCGCGCGACTGACGAGACGCCGACGCGCGGCCGCGCTGGGATGTAACCTGCTCGGCATGATCCCCGTGTTCGACGGCCACAACGACACGCTCTTACTGCACGCCCAGGACCCCGACCGCGACTTCTTCGCCCGCCACGACGACGGCCACGTCGACCTCGTGCGGGCCCGCGAGGGGGGCCTGGTGGGCGGCTTCTTCGCGGTCTGGACCCCGTCTCCCGATCTCCCGCCGGCATACGCGGGCCTCGGCGACGACCGCGGCCTGCCCTTCCCACCCGGCGGCGCCGTCGACCCCGCCCGGGCCCGCGCTCACGCCGACCGCTGCCTGGCGCAGCTCCTCGCCTGGCACGAGGACCCGGCGGGGCGCTTCCGCCTGGTGCGCACGGCCCTGGAACTGGAGGAGGCCATCCGCGACGGCGTCATGGCCGGCATCGCGCACTTCGAGGGGGCCGAGGCCATCGGGCCCGACCTGGCCGCGCTCGACGTCTACCACGCCGCCGGTCTGCGCTCGCTCGGACCCGTCTGGAGCCGGCCGAACCTGTTCGGGTTCGGGGTGCCCTTCGTGTTCCCGAGCGGCCCCGACCTCGGCCCTGGCCTCACCCCGCACGGCCGCGCCCTCGTGCGGCGCTGCAACGAGCTGGGCATCATGCTAGACCTGTCTCACATCACCGAACGCGGCTTCTGGGACGTGGCCGAGCTTTCCACCCACCCGCTCGTGGCCACCCACTCCAACGCCCACGCCATCTGCCCGTCGCCCCGCAACCTCACCGACGAGCAGCTCGCGGCCGTGGCGGCCTCCGACGGCGTCGTGGGGCTCAACTTCAACACGGGCTTCCTCGACCCGGAGGGGCGCCGCGACACGACGCTGCCACTTGACGTGATGGTGCGCCACGTCGACCACCTCGTCGACAGGCTGGGCGTGAGTCGCGTGGCGCTGGGGTCGGACTTCGACGGGGCGACCATGCCGGACGGCGTGAAGGACGCCTCGCAGCTCCAGAACCTGATGGCCGCCCTGGCCGCGGCGGGTTACGACGACGACAGCCTGCGCGCCATCGGGCATGGCAACTGGCTGCGGGTGCTGAAGCTCACCTGGGGCGAGTGAGCGTGGCGGCGTGGCGCCGCAACGTCTCGGGCACCCCGAACGCGAACCAGCCGGCCGCCCCCACCCCCACCGCGCCGATCGCCAGCGCCGACGGGCCGAGCCCCAGCAGGTCCGCGACCACGCCCACCACGAGCGGGCCAGCCACGAAGCCGGCGTCCCCGACCAGCCGCCAGCGCCCGAGGAAGGCGGCGACCGCCCCCGCTGGCGCGAGGTCGGCGCCAAGCGTCATCATCGTGCCGGCGCTGATGCCGTTGCCGACGCCCATGACGAGGGCGGCCCCCGCCAGCCCGTACGCGCCACCCGCCAGGGGCACCAACGCCATGCCGGCTGCCTGCAGGAGGAACGAGGGCACGATGGCGTGCTTGCGGCCGAAGCGGTCCATGATCATCCCCGCGACGTAGAAGAGCGACATGTCGGCCAGGCTGGAGACGCTCACGATGAGTCCCGCCACGCCCACGTCGAGCCCGAGGACCTGCGTGGCGTAGAGGGGCACGAGCACCCGCCTGCCGGCGCGCACGGACTGCCCCAGGAGCTGCGCCCCACCGGCGTTGATGAGGTCGCGCCGCGCCGAGGCCAGCACCGCGCGGCGTTCGGCGCTACCCTCCGGCGAGCCGCGACCGGCCGCTCGCCGGCCGGCCGGCGTCCGCCGGGCCGGCGGCGTCCGCAGGGTCGGCGGCAGGACGACGAGGGCCAGCAGCGCGAGCGTCGCGGCGCCCACGGCGGCGTAGAGGAGGAACGGCGCCCTGAGGCCGTAGAAGGCAGCGAGCCCGCCGCCCATGGCGGGCCCGACGAACGAGCCGAGGCGCGTGAGCCCGCCGAACACCCCCATCGTGCGGCCCCGGTTGCCCCGCGAGGTGGCGGCGGCCAGGAGGGCGTGGCGGGAGACGTTCCAGACGGACATGCCCACGCCGGAGGCGAAGCGGGCCGCGAACAGCCAGCCAAGGCTCGGGGCCAGGGCGCTGCCGAGTGCGGCGGCGGCCACCACCCCCACGCCGAGCAGCATGGCGGCCCTTGGGCGCATGTCGTTGACCAGGTGACCGGCGGGCACGTCGGCGAGGAGCGTGCCGAGCCCCTCGGCGGCGAGGACGAGGCCGACCGCCGCCAGGCCGGCTCCGAACCGCTCGGCGAAGACGGGCAGGGTCGGGATCAGCAGGCCGTCGCAGATGGCGAGGAGCGTGGCGGGCAGGTAGATGGCCAGGAGCATGGGTGGGCGGTCGCTACCGGCGGCGGCGGGCGGCGCGCGCCAGGCCGGCCACGCGGCGCGCCTGGCGGTAGCGCCTGACCAGGTCCGCTGTGGCCGCGTCCCACGTCCAGCGCTCCGCCTCGCAGCGACCGGCAGCGGCGAGGCGCGCGCGGAGCTCGGCGTCGCCCAGCAGGCGCCGCACGGCGCCCGTCAGCGCGGCCACGTCGCCTGGCGCGACGAGGAGCCCGCTACTCTCATGCTCGACGACGTGGGGTAGGCCGCCCGCGGCGGCGGCCACCACCGGCACGCCGGCGGCCATGGCCTCGAGGGCCGCGAAGCCCAGCGTCTCCGAGGTGGACGGGAAGGCGAACACGTCGCCGCTGGCGTAGGCCGCCGCCAGCTCGTCGCCCGCGAGGAACCCGGTGAACACCGTCGCCGTGCCCGCCAGGCGGGCCCGCAACTCCCCCAACGCCGGGCCGTCGCCCACCACGGCGAAGCGCACCCCCTCCGGGGCAAGCGCCAACGCGGCGTCGGCCAGCACGTCGACCCGCTTCTCGCGCGACACCCGGCCGATGTAGACGACGAGCGGGGCGTCCGGCGCGTCGCCGCTCAGGCGCGCCCGCATGGCCGCGCTGCGGTGACGGGGGTGGAACCGCTCCGTGTCGACCGCCTTCCGCCACAACCTCACGCGCCTGACGCCCAGCCCCCGCGCCAGGCTCATCATCTGCGGGCTCGTGCACAGGTTGAGGTGCGCCAGGTTGTGCACCTCGCGGTCCAGGACCTCGAGCGGCCGGCGCACCAGACCGAGGCCCAGGTCGGCGACGACCTTCGGGTCGGTGTGGAAGCTAGCCACCAGCGGGTAGCGGCGCCGCCGCGCCAGGACGGCCCCCCAGGCGCCGAAGAAGATGGGGTTGATCACGTGCACCACGTCGGGCGCGAACTCGCTCACCGTCCGCGCCAACCGGGCGGCCGGTAGGGCGACGCGGTGCTCCGGGTACCACGGGAACGGAAGACCGGGCGCGGCCAGCACCCGGTGCCGACCGTGTCGTCCGGGCGCGCCCGGCGGCGCCAGCACCAGCACCTCGTGACCCAGCCGCTCCAGCGCTCCAAGGGTGGCGGTGAGGCGGGTGACTACGCCGTCGACCTTGGGTAGGAAGGTCTCGCTCACCCACACCAGCCGCAGCGGACCGGCCTCGTTCCCGGGGTCGTCCCCCGCCGCTCGGCTCAGGCGTGCCCGGCCAGGAACGCGTCGAGCGCCGCCGCGCTCGGCCGCAGGCTGGCGTCAGGGAGCATCGACAGTGGCGTCTCGCTCATCTCGCTGACCTCGGCGAGGGAGGGCCGCGAGTCGTCGTAGTGGACGATGCCGGTGAGCAGCTCGCCCGCGGCGTCCGCCTCGAGCAGGCGCGCGATGCCCTTCACGCGGTCGGCCGTGTCGAAACCCGCCTCGATCTTGCGGAGCGTCATGCGCGCACCGTCGTGCAGCTCGACGACCTGCGTGGAGCCGGGGTCGTAGTCGTCTATGTAGATCTCGTCCTGCGCGGGGATGAAGCCGACCTCCTGCAGGACCCGCTCGTGCTCGCGGCCGTAGGCGTAGCTGTGGCGGGAGTCGGGCTCGTCGTTGAAGGCGACGCACGGGCTGATGATGTCGATCACGGCCGTTCCCCTGAACGAGAGGCCGGCCTTGATGACCTCGCGCACCTGCTTGGCGTCGCCCGCGAAGGTCCGCGCCACGAAGCCCGCCCCCGCCGCGATGGCCTCCAGGCAGATGTCGATGGCGGGGAACTGGTTCGTGCCGGCGTACTTCAGCTCGTGCCCCTCGGGGGACGTGGCGGAGAACTGCCCCTTGGTGAGGCCGTATACGCCGTTGTTCTCCACGATGTAGACCATGCGCACGTTGCGCCTGATCACGTGCTTGAACTGGCCCAGGCCGATCGAGCCCGTGTCGCCGTCGCCGCTGATCCCGATGGCGCGCAGGGTGTGGTTGGCCTGCAGCGCGCCGGTGCCGAGCGACGGCATGCGGCCGTGCAGCGAGTTGAAGCCGTGTGACTGGCCGAGGAAGTAGGCGGGCGACTTGCTGGAGCAGCCGATGCCCGAGAGCTTGATGACGTCCTGCGGCCTGAGGTCGAGGTCGTAGGCGATCTGCACGAGCTGGCTGGCGACCGAGTTGTGGCCGCAGCCCTTGCAGAGGGTCGACGGGCTGCCGACGTAATCCTGCTTGCCGAGCCCGACCCGGTTCACCTTCGGGGTGCTTGCCGGTCTGTCCACGCTGGTCACTCCCCTTCCAGGTGCGAAACGAGGCGCTCCGCCACCCACGCCGCGGTGAGCGGCATGCCGTCGAGGTAGGCGATCTTCACGAGCTTGGCCGCCTGCTCGGGCAGCTCGTCGCGCAAGATGGCGGCTAGCTGCCCGTCGCGGTTCATCTCGATCACGACGACGTCGTCGTGCGCGGCGACGAACTCACCCACCTCGGGTCCGATGGGTAGGGCGCGCAGGCGCATGAAGTCGGTGGCCACCCCGGCGGCCGCCAGCAGGTCGCGCGCCTCCTCGATGGCGTAGCGCGTGGTGCCGTACGCCACGATGCCAAGCTTGGCGCCGGGGCGCAGGTCGACGACCGCGGGAGGAACGAGCGTGCGCGCCGTGTCGAACTTGCGCGCCAGGCGGTCCATGTTCTTCACCCAGTCCTCCGGGCGCTCCGAGTACTTGGCGTTCTCGTCGTGGCCGGTGCCGCGCCCGAACCACGCCGAGCGTGGGCTCTCGTTGCCGGGGATGGTGCGGGCGGTGATGCCGTCACCGTCGGTGTCGCGGTAACGCCCGAAGCTCGGCAGCGCGTCCACCTCCTCCGCGCTCAGGACCTTGCCGCGGTCGAGCGGCCCCGAGGGGTACTCGAACGGCTCCCCCATCCAGTTGTTCATGCCGAGGTCCAGGTCGGAGAGCACGAGCACCGGCGTCTGGAGCCTGTCCGCCAGGTCGTGCGCCTTGTAGCCGAACTCGAAGCACTCCTCGATGGAGGAGGGGAAGAGCAGGACCTGCTTCGTGTCGCCGTGCCCCAGGTAGTACGAGAAGGCCACGTCGCCCTGGCTCGTGCGCGTGGGCATGCCCGTGCTGGGGCCCACCCGCTGGATGTCCCACACCACGGCCGGCACCTCGGCGTAGTAGGCGAGCCCGAGGAACTCCGCCATGAGCGAGATGCCGGGGCCGCTCGTGGCGGTGACGGCGCGAGCGCCCGCCCAGCCGGCGCCGACGACGATGCCGATGGCGGCCAGCTCGTCCTCGGCCTGCACGACGCTGTAGGTCGCTCTGCCGTCGGGTCCGCGCCGCAGCCGCCCGAGGTACTCCCGCAGCGAGTCGATGAAGCTGGTCGACGGGGTGATGGGGTACCAACCGGCGACGCTGACGCCGCCGAAGACGCTGCCGAGCGCGCCGGCCTCGTTGCCCGTCATCATGATCAGCCCGGAGGTGGCGTCCATCGGCTCCACCCTGAACGGGTCGCGCTTCTCGAGGTTGGCCTGCGCCCAGGCGTGAGCGAGCTTGACGACCTCGAGGTTGCTGTCGACGAGCTTCCGACGCTTGCCGAAGTGGTGGCCGAGCGCCTCCTCGATCACGTCGAGCGGGACGCCGAGGAGGTGCGCGACCACGCCAACGTAGGTCATGTTCGCGATGTACTCCTTGATCTTGCCCTTGACGTCGACCCCGCCGAGGAGCTCCTTGACGGGCACCGGGTAGTAGGTGAGGTCGGCCCGCTCCGGCCGCAGGCGCAGGTCGGCGTTGTGGATCACGACCCCGCCCTCCGGCAGGGCGGCGACGTCCTCGTGGAGCGTGGCGGCGTTGAACGCCACCAGGACGGCCGACTCGCGGCGCGCGACGTAGCCGTGCTTGCTGACGCGGATGTGGTACCAGGTTGGCAGCCCCTGGATGTTCGACGGGAAGATGTTCTTCCCGTGCACCGGGATGCCCATCTTGAAGAACGAGCGCAGGAGCGTCAGGTTGGCCGTCTGGCTGCCGGTGCCGTTCGCGGTGGCCACCACCAGGGAGAAGTCGTTAACCTTCGAAGCGGCGTCCGGCCCTGCCGCTTCTCGCTCAGACGTCAGCGTCACACCCATGCGGGAACTCCACCTCCTGGGGTCGGCGGTACCCCCGGGGCCGCCCGCCCGGCAGGCGGCCGCCACGCCGCGCCGGTCGCGGGTCGAACGCCCGGCCTGGCCCCCGTTGCCCGCGCTGCGGGCCACGCTCTCGCCCCAACATCTTGCTCAGATAGTAACCCCGCGAGGACGACACGGCCCCACCCCGGGGCGGCGTCCGCGCCGGCAGCGCGGGATGATAACGTTCGGCACCGATCGGAGGCCCTCCAAGGATGAACACTGCAGGCGACGAGTACGGCGTGGGGATCGTTGGCGCGGGCAACATCGCAGCGGCGCACGTGGACGCCATCGGCAGGACGGTCGGCGCCCACCTGGTCGGCGTGGCGAGCCGTTCCCCCGCGGGCGCCGCGGCACTGGCCGCCAAGCACGGGGTGAGGGCGTTCGACAGCGTGGCGGCGCTCGTGGCGGATCCGGCCGTCGACGTGGTGGCCGTGTGCACCCCGTCGGGGGCCCACCTGGAGCCGGCGCTCCAGGCGGTGGCCGCCGGCAAGCACGTCATCGTGGAGAAGCCTCTGGAGGTGAGCGTCGCGCGCGCCGAGGAGATCGTCGCGGCGGCGGAGCGCGCCGGCGTGGCCGTCGCCACCATCTTCATGAGCCGCTTCGCCGACGCCAACGCCTTCCTTCACCGGGCCGCGGCCGAGGGTCGGCTCGGCCGGCTCGTCCAGGGCAACGCCTACGTGCCCTGGTACCGCGATCAGGCCTACTACGACAGCGGCGCCTGGCGCGGCACCAAGGCCCTCGACGGCGGCGGCGCCCTGATGAACCAGGCGATCCACCAGCTCGACCTGCTCCTGTGGGTGATGGGGCCGGTCGCGGAGGTCGTCGCCTACGCCGCCACCCTCGCCCACGAGCGCATCGAGGTGGAGGACACCCTGGTGGCGTCCCTACGCTTCGAGAGCGGCGCCCTCGGGCAGCTCTCGGCGGCGACCTCACTCTGGCCGGGGCGCGCCAAGACGCTCGAGGTCTATGGGACCGATGGCCTGGCCGTCGTGAGCGACGACGTGCTGGTGGAGTGGCGCAACCGGCACGACGACGACGCCGAACGCTCGCGCGTCCTGGCCGCGTACGGCGGGAGCGCCACCGGCGGCTCGAGCGATCCCATGGCCATCTCGTTCGAGAACCACCGGCGCCAGTACCAGGAGTTCGTCGACTCGCTCAGGGCCGGCCGGCCCTCCGGCCTTGGCGGACGCGCGGGGATCGAGGCCGTGGCGGTCATCGAGGCCGTCTACCGCGCGGCCGCCGAGGGGCGGCCCGTGAGGCCGGTGCGCCCGACCTGAGGCCACCACGGTGCGCCGAATCGCGCCGTCTTCGACCGCTCACCGGGCCGCGGGCGGCCGCGCCCAGGACGCGGTCGCGACCGGGCAGCCGGGCGGTGTTGACCCGGTATGACCACCGTGCTAGCCTCCCTTCGTAAGCGCACGTGGTGCCGTTCGGCACGCGAAACCCCCCTCTCCGGCCGCGGTCGGCAGCTCGGTCGCACGTGGTCACCAGCAAGTTCGTAGAGCTCCACGCTCCCACGCAACCGCGCCCCCGGCGGGTTGCCAATCCCCCGGAGCGACCCGGAGCACCGGAGGATAGAAGTGAGAGCATTCAGTCGCGCCGCCATCACCCTCACGGCGATCCTCGGCCTGCTGGCCTTCGCCACCGCCCAGGATTACCCCTGGAAACCCACCAAGCCGATCACCATCGTCGTCCCGTGGGCCGCCGGCGGCTCCACCGACCAGGTGACCCGCGTGATGGCAGGCGAGCTCGAGCGCGCCCTGGGTGCGTCCGTGGTCGTCGTCAACCAGCCGGGCGCCTCCGGGTCGGTGGGCACGACCAACGTCTTGAATAGCGAGCACGACGGCTACACCTGGGCGGCGGGCGCCATCCGCGACCTCGGCACCTACGCCGTGCTCGACATGCTCGACACGCGCATCGACGACTGGTACATCTACCTGGGCGTCTCGAACACGGGCGTCGTCGCGGTCAACGCCGGCACCCCCTACAAGACGTTCGGTGAGCTCCTCGACGCCATGCGCGCCAAGCCCGGCCAGGTCACCGTGGCCACCGCGGGCCTCTCCTCGGCCGGCCACACGGTCATGGAGAGCATCGCGGCCGCCACCGGCGTCACCTACCGCCACGTGCCGTACGACGGCGGCAACCCCGCCGTGATCGCGACCGTGGCCGGCGAGGCCGAGGTGGTCACGCAACTCGCGGTCGAGGAGGCCGAGATGCTGCGCGCCGGCCGCCTGCGCGCGCTGGCTGCCCACTCCCAGGTGCCGCTCTTCCTCGAGGGCGTCGGCGAGATCCCGGCCATCACCGACTGGATCCCCGACATGAAGATCCCCACCAACTACTTCGGCATCTGGATCCCCCGCGACGCGCCCGCCGAGGTGGTGGAGACGATGAACCTCGTGTGGGAGAACGTGATGAAGAACTCGGACGCCCTGCGCAAGTACGCGGCCGAGCGCGGCGCCATCTTCGACCCGCTCTACGGCGACGAGGCCATCGAGGCCGCGCGCCCGTCGGTCGCCCACCAGGCCTACACGCTGTGGGACGGCGGCAAGGCCCCCATCGATCCGGCCACCCTGGGTTACGAGCGGCCGTAGCCGCAACATGAGCCCGTGGCGCCCCGCCCCCGGTCGGCACCGTCGACCCGGCGGGGCGCCCTGTTTCCAAGCGAACAGCGTTAGGACGTAATCAGGACCAGATGACCAAGACAACGGATCGCAACGCAGGCGTGATCATCTTCCTCTTCGGAGCGCTGGTCACCTTCGAGTCGTGGCGCATGCCGCGCTTCGAGAAGATAGGCGGTTCCCTCCTCAACGCCCCCGGGCTCGTGCCCGGCATGCTGGGGATCATCATCGCCGTGCTCGGCGCCATCATGGTGATGCGCTTCTACACCGTCAGGCGGATGGCGCGCCGCGGTGCGGTGGCCGCGCCGCCGCCGCACGCGGTGGAGACACCCGAGGAGGTCGCGGCGGAGGTGACGGCGGGGATGCAGCCCGCGTCGATGCCGCGCCTCCTCGTCACCCTCGCCCTGAGCGTCCTGTTCGCGGGCGTGCTGGTCGGCCGCGTCCCGTTCTGGCTGGCCATCTTCCTCTTCGTGGCGGCGTCCATCGTCTACTACGAGAAGGACAGGCTGAGGTCGACGGCCGCCACGGCGCGCGTCGTCGCCATCGCCGCCGCCATCGCCGGCGCCACCGCGTTCGCCGTCCCGTTCGTCTTCGAGCGGCTCTTCCTGGTGACGCTGCCGTGAGGCGCCGCGTCGCGACGTTCCCCGGGGGGCGGTGAGCGGCATGCTCGACGGCGTCAACTACTTCGTGCAGGGCGTGCTCGGCTTCCTCACGCCCGGCGCGCTCTTCAACATCGCCTGGGCCACGCTCCTCGGCATCATCGTCGGCATGCTGCCGGGGCTCACCGCCACGCTCGGCGTGGCGCTGCTCACGACGCTGACCTTCACCATGCCCTCCGGCGACGCCATCTTGGTGCTCATCTGCATGTACGTGGGCGCCATCTACGGCGGCAGCCGCAGCGCCATCCTGCTCAACATCCCCGGCACGCCCGCGAACGCCGCCACCGTGCTGGACGGCCACCCGCTGGCGCGATCGGGTCAGGTCGGCAAGGCCATGGGCATCGCCACCATCGGCTCGTTCCTCGGCAGCTTCATCGGCATGATCCTGCTCGCCACCATCGCCCCCATGCTGGCCGAGGCGGCCCTCAAGTTCCAGTCGTACGAGTTCTTCTGGCTCGCCATCTTCGGCATCGTCATCGCCGGCCGCCTGACGGCCCTCGACGACCCCCTGAAGGGTTGGATCGCCGGCTTCCTCGGCCTGCTCGTCGCCATGGTCGGCCAGGAGGGCATCTACTCGTACGCCCGCTTCGCCTACGGCAGCACCGACCTGGCGGGCGGTCTGGGTCTCTTGCCGGTCCTGGTCGGCATGTTCGGCTTCACCGAGATCCTGTTCGTCATGTACCAGCCCGCCGCCACCGCCGTCACGAGCGTCATGGACTCCGTGATCCCCAAGGCGCGTGAGGTCTTCCGCTACTGGCAGACGATCATCCGCTCCGGCCTCATCGGCACGCTCATGGGCCTCATCCCAGGCGTGGGCGAGGACATGGGGGCGTGGGTGTCGTACGCCGCGGCGCGCGGCTCCAGCAAGGAGAAGGAGAAGTTCGGCAAGGGTTCCGTCGAGGGACTCATGGCCGCCGAGACGGGCAACAACGCGGCCGTGCCGGGCGCCATCATCCCGGTGCTCACGCTCGCGGTCCCCGGCTCGGCGCCCGCCGCCGTGCTCCTCGCCGCGCTCTTCATCCACGGCATCCGCCCCGGGCCCCTCATCATGATCGAGTCGCCCTCCTTCGTGTTCGAGGTCACGGCCATGGTGTTCATGGCCACGGTGGCCATGCTCGTCTTCGGCCTGCTCCTCACCAAGCCGCTCCTCACCGTGCTGCGCATCCCGCCGGCTCGGCTCATGCCGATCATCATGGTGCTCTGCACCGTGGGCTCCTTCGCCATCGCCAGCCGCGTCTTCGACATCTGGGTGATGCTCGCCTTCGGCATCATCGGCTTCGTGCTCCGCCGCTACGGCTTCCCGCTGGCGCCGCTAATCCTCGGCGTCGTGCTCGGCCCGATCCTCGACAGCAACCTGAGGCGCGGCATGCTCCTCTCGGACGGCTCGATCGTCCCGTTCCTCACCCGGCCCATCAGCCTGACGCTGTGGGCCGCGATCGCCGTCACGGTGCTCCTCGGCATCCCGACGGTCCAGGACGGCCTCCGGCGCCTGCTGGGCCGGCGCGGCGCGGGCAAGCGAGGCGACGATCGCGGCTGACGGCGCCGGCGCCCCAGCGGCGCGACCGCCGAGGCGCGGCGCCCCGACACTCGCGCTCTGCAACGAGGTGATCCGCGAGCTCGAGCCGCGCGCGCAGTTCGAGCTCGCGGCGAGGCTCGGCTACGACGCGCTGGAGCTCGCGCCCTTCACCCTGACCGACGACCCCCGCAGCCTGACGAGCGGCGAGGTCAAGGCCACGCGGCGCCACGCCGCCGCCGCCGGCGTGCGCGTCTCGTCGCTCCACTGGCTGCTGACGGCCCCCGCCGGGCTCTCGATCACCAGCGCCGATCCGGCCGTGCGGCGCGAGACGCTGGCGGTGATGATCGCGCTGATCAGGCTCTGCGCCGACCTCGGTGGCAGCGTGCTCGTGCACGGCTCGCCGCAACAGCGCCGCCTGGGCGGCGAGGACCCGGGCGGCGACCGCGCCCGCGCGGTCGAGGCGTTCGCGCTCGCCGCGCGCGAGGCCGAGAGCTGCGGGGTGACCTACTGCATCGAGCCGCTGTCGCCCCGCGAGACCGACTTCCTGACCACCGTGGCGGAGGCGGCCGAGGTGGTGCGGACGATAGGCAGCCCCGCGCTGCGCACGATGCTCGACACGCGCGCCGCCCGTCTCGGCGAGGCCGAGCCGGTGGCGGAGGTCCTGCGGGCGGGCCTGGCGAGCGGCATGATCGCCCACGTCCACCTCAACGACTCGAGCGGCCTGGCGCCGGGCCAGGGCGAGGACGACTTCGTCGGGGTCCTCGCCACCCTCGCGCGCTCGGGCTACGCCGGGGTGGCCGCCGTCGAGCCGTTCACGTACACCCCGGACGGCCCCACGAGCGCCGCCTTCGCGGCCGGTTACGTGCGGGGGCTCTGGGAGGGCGTCGCGCGCGCGCCCGCGGTGGGCGCGGCCGCGGCGGGAAGCGCCGCAAGCTGAGCGCGGCCGCCGAGGCCGCCAGCCACCTGGGTAGGACCGGAGGAGGGTTCGCTATACGTACCGTCACTGAACTGGAACAGGCACTGGCCACGCCGTCGCAGGCGCTGGTCGACGACATGCGCTCCATGCAGGGCGACCTGCTGCTGCTGGGAGCGGGCGGCAAGATGGGGCCGAGCCTCGCCATGCTGGCCCGCAACGCGCTGACCGCGGCCGGCAGTGGCGCGGCGGTGATCGCGGTGTCGCGCTACTCGGACCCCGCCGTCAGGCGGCGCCTCGAGGAGGCGGGGGTGACGACCGTGTCGGCCGACCTGCTGGACGAGGCAGACCTGGCCGCGCTGCCGGACGCGCCCAACGTGATCTACATGCCCGCAATGAAGTTCGGCAGCTCGGGCCAGGCGCCGCGCACGTGGGCCGTCAACACCTACCTGGCGGGCCGGGCCGCGGCGCGCTACGCCGGCTCGCGCATCGTGGCGTTCTCTTCCGGCAACGTCTACCCGCTCGTGCCCGTGACCTCGGGCGGCGCCAGGGAGCAGGACCCAACGGGGCCGGTGGGCGAGTACGCCTGGTCGGTGTTGGGGCGCGAGCGGTTGTTCGAGCACTTCTCGCTGCAGAACGGCACTCCAGTCGCGCTGCTGCGCCTCAACTACGCCGTCGAGCTGCGCTACGGCGTATTGGTCGACATCGCAGTCGCCGTCAAGTCCGGCGAGCCCATCGACGTCTCGATGGGCAACGTGAACGTGGTGTGGCAGGGCGACGCCAACGAGTGGACGCTCAGGGCGCTCGGCCACTGCAGCTCGCCCGCCACCGTCCTCAACATCACCGGTCCGGAGACGCTGTCGGTGCGTCAGCTCGCCGAGCGCCTGGGCGCCCTGCTGGGCGTCGAGCCGCGCTTCGTCGGCGAGGAGCAGCCCAACGCGCTGCTCAACAACGCGTCCGTGGCGCACTCGCTCTTCGGCTACCCCCGCCTCGGCGTGCAGATGCTCCTCGAGCTGGTGGCCGCTTGGGTGGGCTCGGACGGCGAGCTGTTGGGCCGGCCGACCAAGTTCCAGGTCAGGTCGGGGGCGTTCTGATGGCGCGGACAGAGCTCGACGCTGTCAAGGCGCAGCTGCTCCGGGCGGGCACCGTCATCCCGGCCCACCCGCTGGCGCTGACCGCGGAGCGCCGGTTGGACGAGCGGCGCCAACGCGCCCTCAGCCGCTACTACCTCGCGGCCGGCGCGGGCGGCCTGGCCGTCGGCGTGCACACCACCCAGTTCGAGATCCGCGAGGTGGGGCTCCTGGAGCCCGTCCTGCGGTTGGCGGCGGACGAGGCGGCGAGCGTCGGCGCGACGCGCCCGCTGCTGCTCGTGGCCGGCGTGTTGGGCGACACGGAGCAGGCGCTGGCCGAGGCGGAGCTGGCGGCAGGGCTGGGTTACGACCTGGCCCTCCTGAGCTTCCGCGGCCTCGACGACCTGTCGGAGGCGGCGCTGCTGCGCCACGCCGAGAGGGTGTCGGCGGTGCTGCCGGTCGTGGGCTTCTACCTCCAGACGGCCGTGGGGGGGCGGCGCCTCAGCTACGACCTGTGGCGCGACCTGGCGGAGCTGCCGGGGCTGGCGGCCATCAAGATCGCGCCGTTCGACCGCTACGCCACGCTGGACGTCGTGAGGGCCGTGGCTCACTCCTCGCGCGCCGACGCCATCGCCCTGTACACGGGCAACGACGACGCCATCCTCGTGGACCTGCTCACGCCGTTCGTGGTGGCCACCCCGGCGGGAAGCAAGGAGCTGAGCATCGTGGGGGGCCTGCTCGGCCAGTGGGCCGTGTGGACGCGGGCCGCGGTCATGCTCCTGGACGAGGTCAAGCGCGTGCGGGCGGGCGCGCCGCTGACCCGCGAGCTGCTGACGCGCGCCGCGCGCCTCACGGACGCCAACGCGGCCGTGTTCGACGCGGCGAACGGCTTCCACGGGGTGATCGCGGGCGTGCACGAGGTGTTGCGGCGCCAGGGGCTGCTGGCGGGCACTTGGTGTCTCGACCCGGCCGAGGGCCTGTCGGCGGGGCAGGCCGAGGCCATCGAGCGAGTGAGTCGCGAACACGCGGACCTGACGGACGACGCCTTCGTGGCGGCCCACCTGGGGGAGTGGCTGGCGCCTTGACGCCGCCCGCGGTCGCCATCCGCCAGTTGGCCGGCTCGGACCTGCCGGCCGCGGCGGCGTTGTCCGCCGCCGTGGGTTGGAACCAGACGGCGGCGGACTGGCGGCGCCTGCACGCCCTGGCGGCGCGCGGCTGCCTCGGCGCGTGGCGTGGCGCCGAGCTGGTGGGAACGGCCACGCTCGTCGACTACGCCGGCAGGGTGGCGTGGCTCGGCATGGTGATCGTGGCCGCCGCCGAGCGCGGTCGGGGGCTGGGCGGCCGCCTGGTCGAGGAGGCCCTCGCGCTGGCCGGCGGCGGCGGTGACGGTGGGGGCGGCGGTGACGGCGCGACCGTGGTCGGGCTGGACGCCACGGACCTGGGCGCGCCGCTCTACGAGCGCGCCGGGTTCGTGACGGTGGCGCTCATCGACCGGTGGGGCGGCCGCCTGCGGCCGGGCACGGCGCCCGCGGCGGCGTCTCGCTCGACCCGGACGCGGCGCTTGACGGCCGCCGACCTCCCGGCGGTGGCGGCGCTGGATGCCGCCGTGACGGCCGTGGACCGCGCCGCCCTCCTCCATCACCTCTTGCAGGAGGACGACGTGGCCGTGCACGGCGCTTTCACCGCCAATGGGTTGGCGGCCTTCGCGGCGTTGCGGCCGGGGCGGGAGGCGGCCCACCTGGGTCCGTTCATCGCGACCGACGGCGAGGCCCGCGCGGCCGTCATGGCGGCCGTGGCCCGGGAGGCGGCGGGCGCGCCCGTCCTGGTGGACGTGGTGCGGGGCGAGGGCAAGGCCGAGCTGTTGGTCGGCGCCGGCTTGAACGTGACCCGCACGCTGCGGCGCATGACGCGCCCGGCCCTGCCGGTTATGACGGCAGTGGGCGTGGTGGCCGCGACGGCGTTCGAGTGGGGTTGACCGACCGCCGCGGCGCTCAGGCCTCCAGGACCTCGACGGCGCCGGTGTCGTCCGTGTCGGTGTCGTCCGTGTCGGTG
>JACFNR010000013.1 GCA_019454765.1 Trueperaceae bacterium
TCCCCGTGCGCGTCATCCCAGGTGGCGTCAACGTCGATGATGACGCGGCCTACGTGCTTGCCCAGGCGGCGCTGGTGGCGCTTAAGCACCGCGTCACTGAAGGCTCGACTGGCGGCCTTGACCCGCGCCTCATCGAAGGCATTCTCGAGGCGCGAGATGGTCGGCTGCGACGCCAGCTCACCGCCGGTCCCTGGGCACCTGCCGAGAAGCAACTGGTGCGTCGGGTCACGCCGCAGCCGGGCCGCGTCGTTGGCGTCCTCGTACCCGTTCCCGATACCGAATACGCGCTGTTGGACGACGCTCAACAGCGAGTGCCTGACCTTGCCTGCCGCCCTCGAGTCCGGCAACGCGCCCGCCACCGCCCTCGTCAACCCCAACCGGACATCCGCCAGCTTCAACAAGAGCGCCCCACCATCAGAGCTGCTGGCGGGCTGGTCGAACACCGCCAGAACCGGCTTCACGAACCCACCCTCGAACAGCACAGACTGCGAAGTGGTAGTCTCTCTCACAAGAAGGCCTCCGAATGCTAGAAAGTGCGTCTGGTACACCCTTTCTACCATATCGAAGGCCTTCTCTCCTTACCCACTCATGAATAATCCGCGCTAGAGGCGTGAAATACAGGGAGATCGTGCGCGACATCGCGCTCGACAACTACGGTTTCGTGACCACTAGCGAGGCCGCCGAGGCCGGCGTGCCGGCCGTCGAGCTCCCCAAGCTGGCCGCGCGGGGTGGGCTCGAGAACGTGGCGTACGGCCTGTACCGGGTGACGGACATGCCGGCGACGGTCTTCGACCAGTTCGCTGAAGCGCTCCTGCGCGTGGGAAAGGGGGCGTACCTCTACGGCGAGTCGGTGCTGGCCCTGTTCGGGCTCGCCGACGTGAACCCCCGGACCATCAAGGTGGCCGTCAACCGGCGGGCGCGCCCGAAGCTGCCGCCCTACATCGAGCTGGTCCCGGTGAAGGTCGGCGAGCGCACGACTCACTACGAGGGGCTGGCGGCGCAGCCGGTAGCGGAGGCGATCTTGGCCTCGCGCGGGCGCATCGAGACTGAGCGGCTACGTGAGGCCGCCAAGCAGGCGCGAGCGGAAGGGCTGCTGACGACGGTCGAGTGGCGGCGCGTGAGGCGGGCATTGGCGGCGTGAGTTACGTTGGCGCGCCGAAGACCGTGCGCTCGCTAGAGCAGCGTATCCGCAACCTCGCGGGCGGCGAGGACCTGGCTCTACGGCGGCGCATCAGCATGGCGCTGGTGGTGGTCAGCCAGATGTTGCCCGAGGGCGCCATCAAGGGCGGTAGCGCCATGGCGCTGCGGTACGGTCGAAGGACGCGATTCACCCAGGACGTCGACGCTGCGCTGGTGAAGTCACTAGCCCGGTTCCAAAGCGACTTCGAGCAGTCCCTGGCAGCAGGTTGGCAAGGGTTCACCGGCAGGTTGATCAAGCGTCCCGCCCCGAAACCGCCGGCCGTGCCCACCGCTTACGTCATGCAGCCCTTCGAGGTGAAGCTCGACTACCGCGGCCGGTCATGGTGCAAGGTGAAGTTCGAGTTGGGGCACAACGAGCTGGGTGATGCGGACGAGCCGGAGTACCAGCTCGCCGAGGACCTATCGGACCTCTTCGCCGATGTAGGCTTCGATGCCCCGCAGCCTGCTCCGGTCCTGCGCGCTGAGCATCGGATCGCGCAGAAGCTCCACGCGCTATCTGCCGAGCGTAGTGATCGCGCACGCGACCTGGTTGACCTACAGCTTCTCGAGCAGCGCGAGGAGCTCGATCTCGTAGCCGTCGCTGCGACGTGCGCGCGGCTTTTCGATCACCGGCAGCAGCATGCATGGCCTCCGACGATCAGTTTGGGCGCGAACTGGGACACCCTCTACCTCGAGGCAGCCGAGGGCCTGGAGGTGCGCCCCGGTGTCGAGGAGGCGGTCACGTGGGCGAACGAGTTCATCCAGCGCAACGCGACGAACGGTACGCGGCCATCGTCAGCTAACGAGGGTTTCTAGTCGGCCAGCAACTTGAGGGTTCTGGTCGCAGAGACGTGTCCACCGAAGCCGGGAGGACCACCCAAGCGATTTCTGAATGGCTTCGGGAGGTCCCACAAGTGGGGCGATATCGACCGGGAGAACGGCTGGATCCGCATCGAGCGTAAGCTGACGCTCCTACCGGGCGGGGTGTTTACCTTCGACGAACCCAAGACCGAGGACAGAAAGCGCGCCGTTCCCCTGTCGCAGAAGATGGCTGCCATCCTCCAGGCGCATCTCAAGCGCCAGGAGGAGCTGCGCGCCTACGACGAGGAGTTAGACCTGGTCTTCGGTGATCTCAGCGGCCAGCCCGCGGACTCGCGCAACGTCCTGCGCCGCCCCGTGAAGCCAATCGCGAAGCGCGCTGGGATAAGGCGTAGCGTGACGCTGTACAGCGCGCGTTACTCCATCTTGACGGACGCGACCAACGGGACGCGCGCCCCCCAAGCTGACCTCGCGCGTCATGGGACACAAGCCCGTCACCTTCTCCGAGGACGTGCACGACGATCCAGACGGCGAGGCCCTGCGCGAGAGCACGGCCCACATGGACGCGTTCCTGCCCGATGCCGACAGCGGTTCCGAGGGAGAAGAGGCCGCTAAAGTCCCTTGGGACACTCTTTGGGACACTTTGAAGAATCCCGCGCTGATCACCTCGGCGCGGGATTCTCGTGTGTGACGTCCTGGACGTCATTTCCTAATGGTCGGGGTGGCCGGATTTGAACCGACGACCACTTGACCCCCAGTCAAGTGCGCTACCAGGCTGCGCTACACCCCGGTGTTCCTTCGTCCCTCACGCGGCGTCGGCTTCGGTGATCGCCGCGCGGGCGGCTTCCGTCAACCTGACCGGCCAGCGTCCAGGCCGGAGAGGAGTGTAACACGCGCCAGTTGGGAACTGAAGCGGTGCTTCGGGCCGGCCGGCGCGGTCTTTCAGACCCCACCGGCGACGAAACTGGCGCCGATGCCGAAGGCCATGACGGCGAAGAGGAACGCCGAAGCCGTGACGGTCACGGGCGTTAGGCGGGCTCGGCGCACGTCCTCGGGGAGCCAGTAGAAGATGAGGAAGAACAGCAGCGGGCCCAGACCACCAAGGTAATGGATGTAGAGCTGCTTCGGCCCGAGGCCCTGGTCGAGTAGCTTGATGCCAAGGAGCGCCTGCACGATCAGGCCCACCTGGGCAAGCACCAATGCGGCTTGACCCCACGCGGGCAGAGGGCGCCGGCGCCAGGCGAGCACGGTGCTCACGACGAGTGCCAGCAAGGTCAGGGCGAGCACCGCCACGCCGCTGACCACGTGAGCGGCGGGTGGCAACCATAACGAGTCGATCATCGGTCCTCCACGAGCGCGCCCGGGGCAGGCGCCGTGGCGCCGGCGCCTGCCGTTCGGGACGCGGCCCGGTGAGCTTACCCCGGACTCCGCTGGACGTCGGTCGGCGGCCGTGGATGCTGTAACGTCGGCACATGGCGCTTCCCGCCGAGCCCACGCTGGATCACCTCGTGTATGGCGTCACCGACCTGCCGGCGGCCGTCGAGCGCATCGCGGACGCGACGGGGGTCGCGCCCGTGGAGGGCGGACGCCACCTCGGGCGCGGAACTCGGAACTTCCTAGCCGGGTTCACGCCGACGGCGTACCTCGAGATCATCGCCCTCGACGCCGAGCACCCCACCGCGGCCGGCACCGCCGTGCCGTTCGGCGTGGACCGGCTGCGAGAGGACAGGCTCATCGCCTGGGCGGTCCATCCGTCTGGCGCGGCGGCGGCAGCGGCCGAGAGTCGCCGCCTCGGCGCGGACCATGGCGACCTGCGGGGCATGTCGCGGCTCACCACCTCTGGCGCGACGCTCGACTGGAGGCTCGCCCTCGCGGAGCCCGACGCGGCCGGCGCGCTCCCGTGGGGCGGCGTCGCGCCCTTCATCATCGACTGGGGCGCCACGCGCCACCCCGCTGCCGACCTGCCCCGTCTTCGCTTGGCGGGCTTCATGCTCGTCACGCCCGACGTGACCGCCCTGCGGCAGCTCCTCGGCGCCGTCGGCGCCACGAGCGACCCGCCGCCCAGCATGGTGGCGGGCCCCGCCGGACTCCGCGCGATCATCGCGGGTCCACGCGGCGAGCTGGAACTGTAGAGCACACCGCGGCGGCCGGACGCCTTGACCCCGTATCATCCGGTCGTGCACCACTCGGCGGCCACCAACTTGGAACCGCTCGACGTCCTGGGTCCCGATGGCCGGTCCACGGGCGTGGTCAAGGCGCGCGGGAAGGTCCACGAGGACGGCGACTGGCACCGCGCCATCCACATCTGGGTCGTCCAGCAGGAGCGCTACGTGCTCCTGCAACGCCGCTCGCGCGACAAGGAGCTCGAGCCGCTCAGGCTAGACGTCAGCGTCGGCGGTCACCTGCGGGCGGGGGAGACGCTCCTCGACGCCCTTCGCGAGGCGGAGGAAGAGCTGGGCCTGGAACTCAGGCCAGGGCAGGTTGAGTACCTCGGCACCGCCGTCTCTGAGAGGCGATACCCGGGCCACGAGCCGCCGCTTCTCGACCGGGAGCACCAGGACGTCTACGTGGTGCGCGACGACCGCCCCCTCCAGGCGTACCGCCTCCAGGCGAGCGAGGTCGACACCCTCTACGAGGTGCCGCTCGAGAAGGCCATCGCCCTGTTCGAGGCCGGCGAGCCGGTCGCCGCGGCGGGCTACGACAGCATGCGCCGCCCCAGCGACGCGCTCCTCTACGCCGCGGACCTCCCCAGCCAGGGGAGGGAGGTCCACCTCGAGGCGCTGAGGCGCGTCGCGGCCTACCTGCGAGGCGAAGGGGCGCCGGACATCGCCCGGCGCCCCTTCGGCGTCTACACGCCGGCTGACGTCTAGTTCTCGATGACGGTCGGCACGATGAGGGGCGTGCGACCCGTCGCCTTCCGGATGTAGCGGCGCACGGGGTAGAAGATGTCGTCGCGGATGTCGCTCAACCGGCGCTTCTCGCGCACGCCCCGCTGCAGGCTCTCAAGCGCGATGCGCTCCACCTCGTCCTTGAGGCCGTTGTTGCCGTGCACGACGCCGCGCATGATCACCTCGACGGCGGGCGTCTTGCTGGCAAGGGCCATGATGACGACCACGCCCTCGGCCGAGAGCGTCTGCCGGTCGCGGATGATGGGCTCGGTCACCTCGTCGCCGGCCTTGCCGACCGTGTCGATGAGCACCACGCCGGCGTCGACGCTGCCCGTCACCTTCATGTCGTCGCGGCTCAGCTCCACCACGTCGCCGTTGGCGACGATCATCGTCTTCTGCGGCGGGTGGCTCATGCCGTCGGCGAGGCGTTGATGGTGCACCTGGTGGCGCATCTCGCCGTGCCACGGGAGGAAGAACTTGGGCCGGGTCAGGTCGAGGATGAGCTTGAGTTCCTCGCGGCTGGCGTGACCGGAGGCGTGCACCTTGTAGGCGGGCGGGTAGAGCACGTTGACGCGACTGGCGTAGAGCTGGTTGATCACGCGCCCGACCGCCTCCTCGTTGCCCGGGATGGGGTTGGAGGAGAGGATGACGGTGTCGCCGGGCTTGAGGCGGATCTTGCGGTGCGTACCGTTGGCGAGGCGCGACAGGGCGGCCATCGGCTGGCCTTGTGAACCGGTGCACAAGAAGAGTACCTTGTCGTCCTGCAGGTCGCCGATGTCGTCGGAGTTGAGGACGGGGTTGCGCGACTCGATGTAGCCCAGTTCCTGGGCGATGTTCATCGCCTTGATCATCGAGCGCCCCTCGAGGACCACGCGCCGCCCGTACTTCTCCGCGATGCGCAGGAAGTTCTGCAGCCGGTGAACGTGCGAGGAGAACGTGGTGACGATCACGCGCCCCTTGGCCTTGGCCACGATCTCGTCCACGGCCATCGCCACGTCGTGCTCGCTCGGCGTGTAACCCGGGCGCTCCGCGTTCGTGCTGTCGGAGATGAGGAGCAGCACGCCCTCGGCGCCCGCCTGCGCCAGCTTGTGCAGGTGGCTCGTCTTGCCGTCCGCCGGGTTGTAATCGAGCTTGAAGTCGCCCGAGTGCACCACGCGCCCGATGGGCGTGTGGATGACCAGTCCCGAGTTGTCCGGGATGGAGTGGGTCATCCGGAAGAAGTCGACGGTGAAGTTCGGGCTGATCTTGACGCGGGCGTCGGTGCTTATCTCGTGCAGGTCGACGTCGGCCTCGCTGAGCTTGAACTCCTCGAACTTGCCGCGCAGCAGCCCGAGCGTGAGGCGCGCGCCGTACATGGGGACCTTCGGGAGCAGCCGCAGCATGTACGGCAGCCCCCCGATGTGGTCTTCGTGCCCGTGCGTGAGGACCCAACCCTTCACCTTGTGGGCGTTCTCGACCACCCAGTCGATCTTCGGCACGATGATGTCGACCCCGAGCATCTCCGTCTCCGGGAAGGCGAGCCCCCCGTCGACGAGGAGGATCTCGTCGTCGTACTCGAAGGCGAACATGTTCTTACCGATCTCGCCCATGCCCCCGAGGGCGATGACCTTGAGGCGCTTGTCGTCCGCCGCGCCGGTCCTGGGACCGCCGTCTTGTGGGGCGGTGGCCCGCTGGCCCTGCGAGCGGCCCCGGCCGCGCCGAGCGCGCCCCTCGCCCTCCTTGGGCTTGGGGGCGTCGTGGCTGGGTGGCGCCGAGGCGTCGGGGCGCGCCGTGCCGGGCCGCCCCTGGGCCTTGTCCTGCTCGGCCCGCCTGGGCCGGCGTCTACCGGTGAGCTTGCGCTCGTCGTCTGCCATATGTTCCGTCCCGAGCCGTCCGCGTCCGCGCCTTGCGGCGCGCCTCACGGGCGGCGCGGGCTCCCTTCGTGTCGCTTGGTCGGGGCCGCGCCTTGCTCGGCGCCGGCCGCCGGTTGGTCGTGCGTGGTGGGCGGCGCGTGAGCGCCGCCCGTGAGCCGTGCCTCAGAGGCGGCGCTACCTCAGAAGCGGTCGCGCCTCGGGCCGCGGTCGCCGCCGCGACCGCCGCGGTCGTTGCCGCGCCTCTCGCCCGAGCGGCGCGGACCGCGCGGGGCGATCTTGCCCTCCAGCTCGGGCCTCACGAGGTCGATCTTGCCGCGCTCGTCGATGCCGTTGACCTTCACCTTCACGTGGTCGCCCTGCTTGAGGAAGTCCTCGACGTTCTCCACGCGCTCCTCGGCGATCTGGCTGATGTGGAGCAGGCCGTCCGTGCCGGGGAAGAGCGTGATGAAGGCGCCGAACTCCGTGATCTTGGCGACCACGCCGTCGTACTCCTTGCCAAGCTCGGCGGTGGCGGTGATGGCCTCGATCTGCGCCTTGACGGCCTGCGCCGCGTGGGAGTCCTCCGAGTAGATGCGCACGGTGCCGTCCTCCTGCACCTCGACGGTGGCCCCCATGGCCTCCAGCTCCCGGATCTGCTTCCCGCCGGGCCCGATGACCGTGCCGATCTTGTCGGTCGGGATCTTGACCTGGAGGATGCGGGGCGCGCGCGCCGAGATCTCTGCGCGCGGCGCCGGCAGGGCACCCTTCATCTGCTCGAGGATGTGCAGCCGACCAGCGCGCGCTTGCGCCAACGCCTCGCGCATGATGGCCGCCGTGATGCCACCGATCTTGATGTCCATCTGCAGCGCCGTGACGCCCTCCGCCGTCCCGGTCACCTTGAAGTCCATGTCGCCGAGGGCGTCCTCGGAGCCGAGGATGTCGGTGAGGATGCGGTAGTCAGCGCCGTCCATGACGAGGCCCATGGCGATGCCCGCCACGGGCGCGCGCAACGGCACGCCGGCGTCCATGAGCGCAAGGCACCCGGCGCAAACGGTGGCCATGGACGACGAGCCGTTCGACTCCAACGTCTCGCCCACGACCCTGACGACGTACGGGAACTCCTCCTGGCTGGGCATGACGTCGAGCAGTGCCCGCCGCGCCAGGTTGCCGTGGCCCAGCTCGCGCCGGCCCGTGCCGCGCAACCGCTTCACCTCGCCCGTCGAGAACGGCGGGAAGTTGTAGTGGAGCATGAACTCCTCGCTGTTGTCGAGGCCGAGGTCGTCGACGAGGCGGTTGTCGCGCCCGGTGCCGAGGGTGGCGACGCCGAGGACCTGCGTCTCGCCCCGCGTGAACACCGCCGAGCCGTGCGCCATGGGCAACACGCCCGTCTCGATCCAGATGGGCCGCACCTGGTCGGACCGGCGGCCGTCCGTGCGCAGGTTCTCCTGCAGCACGAGGCGCCGCATGGCGGCCTGCTCGGCCTTGTCGAAGGCGGCCTTCAGCTCGTCGACCTGCTGCTTGGCGCCGTCCGCCTCGACGTCGGGAACGAAGCCCGCGACCATCTCGTCGCGCAGCGCCTTCAGAGCGACGGCGCGCTCGTGCTTGCCGCCTGTCAGGAGGGCGTCGCGGAGGCGAGCAGCCACGGCGCGCTCGACCTTCGCGGCGACCTCGCTCGACACCTGGCTGGCCGGCGTGAAGCCGCGCTTCTCGCTGCCGATCTCGGCGCGCATGCGTTCGATCAGGTCGACCACGGGCGCGAGCTGCGCTTGGGCGAACTCGATCGCCCCGACCATCACGTCCTCGCTCAGCTCGTTGGCGGCGGCCTCGACCATGAGGACGGCGTCCTTCGAGCCGGCCACGGTCAGCTCCAGTTGCGAGCCGCCGTCGTGGAGGACGCGCATGCTGGGGTTGGCGACGTACTGCCCATCGACGTAACCCACCCCGCAGCAGGCGGTCGGGCCGCCCCACGGGATGTCGGAGATGCTGAGGGCCGCCGAGGCCCCGATGGCCGCGAGAGGCGCGGGGTCGTTCACCTGATCGGCGGAGAGGACGGTGACGATCACCTGGACCTCGTTGCGCAGGCCCTTCGGGAACAGCGGGCGGATCTGCCGGTCGACGATGCGGGCGTTCAGCGTGCCCTGCACGCCGGGGCGACCCTCGCGGCGCATGAACGAGCCCGGGATCTTGCCGATGGCGTAGTGGCGCTCCTCGTACTCGACGGTGAGGGGGAGGAACGGCACGGGGGAGGCGCCGTCCGACATCTCGGCCGTGACGAGCACGAGGGTGTCGCCGTACCGGACGGTGACGCTACCGGACGCCTGCTTGGCGAGCTTGCCGGTCTCGATCACCAGTTCGCGTCCGCCGAACTGGGTGGTGTACTTGCGGTGGTTGGGTAGGTTCACGCTCTCTCCTTCGACTCCTGCTCGACCCGCTGCTTGGCGCGGCCGCACCTACGGGGTGCGCCTGCGCCGTTTGGGGCCCCGGGACCGGGGCGACCGGGGCGTTGCGCGTGGCGCGGCGCCCGATACCGTGCGAACGGCGAGGCCCGGAAGGCCTCGCCGCTAGTGCCGTGACTAGTTGGGCCGCCGTGTCCGACGACCGGCCGCGTGATGGCGCCGGGCCGGCTCAGCAGGGCGACACGCTCCCGACAGCCCGTTACCGGCGCAGGCCGAGGCTGGCGATGAGTTCCTTGTAAGCGTCGTAGTTCGTGCGCTCCAAGTAAGAGAGGAGCCGCTTGCGCTTGCCGACCATCATCAGGAGGCCACGGCGGCCGTGATGGTCCTTCTTGTGCACCTGCAGGTGCTGGCTGAGCTCCTCGATACGCTTGGTGAGGAGCGCGACCTGGACGGCCGTCGAACCGGTGTCCTGAGCGTCTTTGCCGTACTGGCGCACGACTTCCGACTTCTGTTCCGCGGTGATGGTCATGATACAGAACCTCTCGAAGATCTTTCGCCCCGAACCGGATCCGTTGCATAGTCGTCGATGCCGGCCCAGGGGTCAACGGGTGATGTTAACACACGGCGGCGAGGTCGTGGGCAGCGCCGCCGGCCGCACCGTGCCGGGCGCGACCGCAAGGGTTCGCGTAGCGGTCGCAGACGGCTCGGCGCCGACCCACTACAATGACCGACGACCCCCTCGAGGTGCGCCGGAACCATGGGTCTCGGAGAGCAGATGGCAACGATCATCGCCGTGATCACCGCGGTCGGCGTGGTGGTCACCATACTTGCCAACCTGACCAACATCGCGCGCTTCGTGCACGAGAGGCGCGAGCGGCGCGGCTCGCCTCCGGGCGTGCCGGTAGCGATGGCGGCCGGTGCGAGCGGTGGCGCGGCCTTGGCGCTCACTCCTCCGCGGCCGCCGCCCTCCGCCATCCTCACGCCGGACCAACGCATCAGGGTGTTCGTCTCCTCCACGCTGCAAGAACTCGCCACCGAGCGCGCGCTCGTCAGGAGCGCCATCGAGGACCTTCACCTCACGCCGGTCATGTTCGAGCTCGGGGCGCGGGCCCACCCGCCCGCGGACCTCTACCGCGCCTACCTGGCCCAGAGCGACGTGTTCGTGGGGATCTACGGCGAGAGCTACGGCTGGGTGGCCCCGGGCGCTAACGTCAGCGGCCTGGAGGACGAGTACTTGTCGTCCTCCGCGCTCCCGAGCCTCATCTACGTGAAGGCGCCCGCGCCCCAGCGCGACGAGCGGCTGGAGGCGCTGCTCGCGCGGGTGAGGGACGAGGCGCGCGCTTCCTACCGTCGCTACTCGACGCCGCAGGAGCTGGCCGAGCTGGTGAGCGAGGACCTGGCCGTGCTCCTGACCGAACGGTTCCATCGGCCCGCGGCCGGCGCCGACGGGGACGACCCCACGGCGGAGCCCGCCCCGCGGGACTGGCAGGCAGGGGCGTTCGACGCGTTCGTGGGCCCCCCGACGAGCGGCGTGGTCGAACAGGTGCCGCCACTGCCGCTGGCGCCCCTGCCACGACCGCTCACCTCCTTCGTCGGCCGCGCCGACAGCCTGCGCCGGCTCTCCGAACTCGTGCTACTGCCGGACACGCGCCTCGTCACCCTGCACGGTCCCGGCGGCATCGGCAAGAGCCGCCTGGCGCTCGAGGCGGCGCGAGGCATGAAGGACGCCTTCCGTGACGGCGTCGCTTTCGTGTCGCTCGACTCGGTGCGCGACCCGGCGCTCGTCCCCACCGAGATCGCCTTCGCCGTCGGCCTCTACGAGACCGCCACCTCGGGGCCGGTGGAGAGGCTCGTCAGCGTGCTCGGCCGCCGCGAACTCCTCCTGGTGCTCGACAACTTCGAGGGCCTGTTGACCGCGGTGCCGCACGTGACGCGCCTCCTGGCGGCGGCGCCCGGGCTCAAGGTGATGGTCACGTCGCGCACGCTCCTGCGCCTGAGCGGCGAGGTCTCCTTCCCGGTGCCGCCCATGAACCTGCCGGAGGCCGACATGCCGCTGACGCCGGCGGCGGCTCTCGAGTTCGGCGCCGTGAAGCTCTTCGTGGAGCGCGTTAGGGCGGTGCTCCCCGCCTTCGAACTGGACGACGAGGCCGTCGCCTCCGTCGTCAACGTGTGCCGGCGTCTCGACGGGCTGCCCCTCTCCATCGAGCTCGCCGCCGCGCGGCTGGGAACCATGTCGGTGAGCGCGCTGGAGGAGCGGATGACGCAGCTCCTGCCGCTCTTGACCGGCGGCCCGCGCGACGCCCCCGCCCGCCAACGCACGTTGCGCGCGACGATCGCCTGGTCCTACGACCTGCTCGACAGGGAGCAACGCGTGCTGTTCGTGCACATGGCGGTCTTCGAGGGGAGCGCCGACCTGGAGTCGATCGAGGAGGTGCTGGGACCGAAGCCCGGCATCCTCGACGGGCTGCGGGCGCTGGTGGACGCCAGCCTGTTGACGCGCCTCGACCCCGACGCGGGTCGGCTCGGCCTGCTCGAGACGCTGCGCGAGTTCGCCCGCGAGGAGCTGACGAAGGACCCGCTCCTCCCCGAGCTCGAGCGCAGACACGCGCACCACTTCCTCGAGCTGGTGGCGGCGGTGCCGGACGCCCTTCGTGGCCCCGAGCAGCAGCGGTGGCTGGAGCGCCTGCGGCACGACGAGGGCAACCTCCGCAACGCCTTCGGATGGTTCGTGAAGCAGGGCGACGCCGTCAGCGCCACCACCATGGCCGTCAGGCTGCGGCCCTACTGGCAGCGCGTCGGCGCGCTCGAGGAGGGGCGCAGGCGCCTGGCGCAGGCGGCCGCCGTGCCCGGCGAGGTCGACGATGGGTTGCGAGCACGGGCGGCCCTCGCCGACGGTGTGCTCGCGTGGCGCCAGGGCGACCTCGCCACGGCGGGCACCGTGCTGGAGCGGGCCCTGGCGCTGGCCCAGGGGGTGGCCGACGTCGTGACGGTGACGACGGCGCAGCGGGTGCTGGGGGCGCTCGCTCAGAACCACGCCGATTACCTCAAGGCCACCAGGCTGCTCGAGGCGGGCGCCGCGGGCGCCAAGGCGCGCGGCGACGTTGAGGCGGTCGCCAGCACCTACCTCAGCCTCGGCAACGTCGCGCTCGACCAGGGCCGTAGCGAGGTCGCCGTCGGCTACTACCAGGACAGCCTGCAGCTCGCCCGGCGCACCGGCGACACGTGGGGGACCGCCATGGCGCTCGACAACCTGAGCGTGGCCGCCTGGTACGCCGGCGACCTTGCCACGGCCGACCGCCTGGGCCGGGAGGCGCTAGCGCTCTATCAGGAGCTCGTCCTGCCGAGCGGCTGCGCCAACATCTGGCACCGGGACGCCCTGGTCGCTTACGCGCGCGGTGACCTCGCCACGGCCGAAGCGCAGGGGCGCGTGGCGCTGCGGGTGCGGCGGGCGCAGGGCGAGGCGCGCGGCGCGGCGTTCGTGATCTACGACCTGGCGCGGGTTGCCCTGGCCAGGGGAGACGCTGCCGGCGCCGCCACGCTCCTGGCCGAGGGTCTCGAGCTGGCCCTGCCGCAGCAGGCGCCGGTCCTCGACCTCCTGTACGTGCAGGGGACGGCCGCCTACCTGGTTCAGATGGAGCGCTTCGACGAGGCCTACGTGCTGCTACGCGTGGTCGACGCCTGGCGCGAGCGGATCGGGGTGCCCGTCGCGCCGGTCAACCGCCGCGAGGTCGAGCGCCTCAAGCAGCAGGTCGAGCGCGTGATGACGCGCAAGGAGCGCAAGGAGCGCATCGGCCTGGAGGCCATGGCGCGCCAGCTGACCTACGAGGAGGCCGTCGAGCGGGCCACCTACGCGCTGGGGATCTCGGGCTACGGGCGGACGGCCAAGGCGTGACGCGCCCGGCCCGGGCCGGCGGCGTACTCGCCGGGACGGCCTCGTGCCGCGCCCTGCGAGTGCCGAGGTTCAGGGGTGCCGCTCGAACCAGTCGACGATCGCCAGCAGCCGCGCAACCCGCCGGTCCGGTCGGCCCGACCGCGACAGGTCGTGACCCTCGCCCGGGACTCGGAGGAACTCCGTCTCGGCCTTGCCGAGCCGCTTTAGGACTGAGAAGAGCTGCTCCGCCTGTTCTATCGGGCAGCGGTGGTCCTCCTCCGAGTGCACGATCAGTAGGGGCGTCACCACCTTGTCGGCGAGGCGCAGCGGGCTCTGGCGCCAGAGCGTGGCCACGTCGCCCCAGGCGACGCCGCCCAGTTGCCGCTCCACGAACCAGGGGCCGATGTCGGACGTGCCGTACATGCTCGTCCAGTTGCAGATGCTCCGCTGCGTGACGGCCGAGCGGAAGCGGTCGGTGTGGCCCACCAACCAGTTCGTCATGAACCCGCCGTAGCTACCCCCGGTCAGGTGGACGGGCGCGTCGGGGCGGCCCAGGCGCGCGCGGCCCTCTTCCGCGAAGGCCATGACGTCGTCGGCGTCGACCGTGCCGTAGGCGCCGAGGAAGCCCGTCGCGAAGGCGGTGCCGTAGCTGCTGCTCCCGCGGGGGTTACCGAAGACGACCGCGTAGCCGCGAGCCGCGAGGAGCTGGAACTCGAAGGAGAAGCCGTAGCCGTAGTTCGTGTGGGGCCCGCCGTGCACCTGCAAGACCGCCGCCCCGTCTGGGCGCGGGCGAGCCGGGCGCAGCAGCCAGTACTCCGCCCCCCCGGCGCCCGCGGGGAAGGGTCCCTCGCTGTCGACCAGCTCGTGCCGGCGGCGCCACGCGTCGTTGACGCCGCTGAGCCGGGTCTCGCGCCCGTCACTCCAGAGCGCGTGCACCTCGCCGGGCGCGTCGGGGCGCTCGGCCACGAACAGCGCCACCAGGGGGCCGTCCTCCGCCGGGGCGGAGAATGCGGTCACGACGCGGCGGCCGCCCTGCAGCGGGGTGAGCTCTCCCGACGCGACGTCGAGCCTAGAGAGGCCGCTGGCGCCGCGGTGGTTCACGTTGATGAGGAGCGTGGCGCCGTCCCCACTCCAGGCCGGGGTGGCGGCGTACGCGCCGTAGCGCGCGTCCCCGCCTGCGCTGGGGGGCGTCAGGCTGGCGCCAGACACGAGGCGCGGCGCGCCGCTCCCGTCGGTCGGCAGGAGCCACACCCCGGCCTCCGACGCCAGGTCGCTCGGCACCTGGTTGGCCGTGTACGCCAACCAGCGGCCGTCGGGCGAGGGCGCCAGGGTGGAGATGCCGGCAAGGCCGGCGAGGCGCTCCTCGAAGGCGCCCGACTCGAGGTCGACGTGAAGCAGCGCGGTGAGGTGGTCCCCCTCCGGCCGCTCGCCCGCCGGCACCGTGACCCACAACGAGCGGCCGTCCGGGGCGAACGCGACCAGGGCCGGCGCTTCGGGCAGGTCGGTGAGGCGCCGCGGTTTGCCACCACGCGCTCCCACGGCGTGAAGCTGCGCCGGCTCGGTCGGCAGCACCCCGACGCCGTCGCCGCGCCAGTAGCGGCGGGTGATGCGCCGGGGCAGGCCCTTCTCGCCCGCCTCGTCCTTGTAGTCGGCGTTCGTCGCGTAGACGAGTTCGCGGCCGGAGGGCGCCCAGGCGAACGTCCCGACGCCGGCGGCGTGATCCGTGAGGCGCAGCGGCTCGCCGCCCGTCAGGGGCATGACGTGCAGCTGCGGCGGCGTCTTCGGCGCGCTCACGCGGAGGAACGCCAGCCGGGTCCCGTCGGGGGAGAAGCGCGGCGCGGTGTCGGAGTAGTCGCCCAGCGTGAACGCCCGTCCGCCCCTGCGCTTGAGGTCGGTGGCGAGGTGGACGCGGCTGCGGTAGCGCGGGGGCGCGCCCTCGGTGCCGGGGACGATGTCGGTCACCACCCACGCGGCGGCCCCGCCGTCGGGGGCGGCCTGCACCCCCGACACGAAGGAGAGGGTGAGGAGGTCGGCGGCTGCCAGCGGTCTCGGCATGCTCACTTGCCGTTCTGCGCGGTGGGTGCGCTAGCGTGACGCCGGGCCGTGACGGCGGCGTACAGGAGGATGCCGGCGGCGACGCCGGCGTTGAGGGAGCCGACCTTGCCGGCCAGGGGGATGGCCACGAGCTCGTCGCAGCGCTCGCGCACGAGGCGGCGCATGCCGTCGCCCTCGGAACCGATGACGAGCGCCAGCTGCCTGTCCCAGTCGAGGTCGGTGGGGGTGGCGTCGGCGGCACCGTCGGCGCCGTACACCCACACGCCCTTCTCCTTGAGCTCCTCGATGGTGCGGGCGACGTTCTTGACGACGACGAGGGGCAGGTGCGCGGTGGCGCCGGCGGCCGCCTTGACGACCACAGCCGTCAGGGGCGCGGCGCGGCGCTCCTCCATCACCACGCCGTGAGCGCCAAGGGCCTCGGCGCTACGGATGATGGCCCCGACGTTGCGGGGGTCCGTCAGGTGGTCGAGAAGTACGAGCAGGAGCTTCTCGCCGCGTGCCGCGGCCAGCTCGAAGGCGGCGTCAAGACCCGTCGTCCGCACCTCGGGGAGGAGGGCGGCGACGCCCTGGTGCTGCGTGGTCTTCAGCGCCTGGTCGAGCTGGATGCGGGGGACCTCGTCGAGCTGGGCGCCCGCGGCCTCGGCGGCGCGGCGCAACTCGCGGAGCATGCCGGGCTGCACCCCGCGGGCGACCGCCACCCGCTCCACCTGCGCGTCGCGCAGGGCCTCCAAGACGGCGTTGCGCCCGTAGATCCACATGTCGGGAAGTATACGGTCGCGGTGAGCGTCAGCGCGCCAGCGCCGCGCGCGCCGCGACCTCGTCGGCCGCCAGTTGGGCCTTCAGCTCGTCGATCCCTGCGAAGCGCCGCTGGTCGCGCAGGCGGGTCACGAAGCGGACGTCGACCTCGACGTCGTAGATGTCGGCGGCGAAGTCGAACAGGTGGACCTCGAGGGCGGGCGCCGCCTCGGCGAAGGTGGGCCGAGCCCCGACGTTGGCCATCCCGCCGTGCACGGCCCCGGCGACGGTGACGGTCACGGCGAAGACGCCGGGCGGCAGCGCCTTGCCGTGGGGGACGATCAGGTTGGCGGTGGGGTAGCCGATCGTCCGGCCCCGGTGCTGGCCGCTCGTGACCGTGCCGCGCGCCAGGTAGGGAGCGCCGAGGAGGCGCGCGGCGCCCGTCACGTCGCCGGCGACGAGCAGGCCCCTGATGGTGGTCGACCTGACGGGGGCGCCGTCCAACTCGAACAGCGGGACCGCCTCGAGCTGGGGCGTGATGGTGCGGAGGTCGGCGAGGCCGCCCTCGCGCCCGTGCCCGAAGCGGAAGTCCTCGCCGACGACCACGGCGCGGGGGCGGAGCGCGGCCAGCTCGGCCAGCCACGCCGCCTTCGGCGTGGCGGCCAAGGCGCGGTCGAACGCCAGGCTCGCGACGGTGTCGGGCGCGAACCCCTCGAGGGCGAGCAGCTTCTCGGCCGGCGTGGCGAGGTAGGTGGCGCCCTCGAACAGGACCCGCGCGGGAGGGAAGAAGGTGACGACGACGGCGGGAGCCCCGGCGGCGTCCGCCAGCTCTCGCATGCGCGCCAGGACGCGCCGGTGCCCCAGGTGCACGCCGTCGAAGTTGCCGATGCACACGACGCCGCCGCGCGCAGTCACGGCGGCGAGCGACCCGGTGGTTGCGGGCGGCGCGGCGCGCCTCACACGAACGTGCCGCAGCGCGCCAGCAGGTGCCTGACAGCGAGCAGCGTGACGCCCGAGGTCGTCTCGCTCCCGTTCGCCACCGCGGTCCACACCTCGAGCGCGTCGCGCCACTCGGGCACGAGGTGCTCGCCCGGGTCGGCGTCGGCTCTAGCCTGGCGCGTGCGGGTCAACTCGAACAGGTGGCAGAGCTCGTCGGTGAAGCCGGGCGAGGCGTAGAGGCGCGTGACGGGGACGAGCTCCCCTGCCAGGTGGACCTCCTCGGCCGCCTCGCGGGCGGCCGCCTCGGCCGGCGACTCGCCCGGCTCGATCAGGCCGGCGGGGATCTCCCACGTGGCGGCGCCCACCGCAGGGCGCGCCTGCCGGACGCCGAGCAGCTCCCGGCCCCGCGCCACGAGGACGGCCACCGCGTCGGGGTGCTCCACCACCTCCCAGTGGCCGTCCAAGGTCGCCACGGTGATGAGCCTGCCGCGGAACTTGACCTCTCGCATCAGATCGTCGCGCCGTCTCGCGGCGGCTCAGTTCTCGGTCGCGTCGGGGTTGTAGCGCAGGAACGCCGGGATGTCGTAGTTGCTGGGGTCGTAAGCCTTGCCGGCGCCGCCGGAAAGGCCGCCACGCAGGTGGGTTGGGCGCAACACGCGCGTCTGCGGCGCCTGGTCGAAGCCGGCCGCGATCACCGTGACGCGCACCTCGTCCCCGGCGTCCTCGTCGCTGGTGACGCCGAACAGGACGTTGGGTTGATCGATCTCGGTGGCCTCCGAGATCTTCTCCACGATGTCGGTGGCGTCGTGCAGCGTGAGGCCGTGCGACCCGGTGATGTTGATGAGCAGGTTGCGGGCCCCCTCGACGCCGCGCGCCAGCAGCGGGGAGTGGGTGGCCGACTCGGCCGCCTCGTCGGCGAGGTTCTCGCCGCGACCGGCCCCGATGCCCATCAGGACCGTGCCGGCACCCTGCAGGAGCGCCTTGACGTCGGCGAAGTCGACGTTGATCAGGCCGGGCACGTTGATGACGTCGCTGATGCCACGCACGCCGTGGTAGAGCACGCGGTCGGCCACGCGGAACGCGTCCTGCAGCGTGGTCTTGCGGTCGAGCGCCGTCATGAGGCGCTGGTTCTCCACCACGATGAGGGCGTCGACCTTGTCCTCTAGCCGCCGCAGGCCCTCCTGCGCCTGCGCCATGCGCCGCGGGCCCTCCATCTGGAAGGGGGAGGTCACGACGGCGATGGCGAGGGCGCCCAGCTCGCGGGCGACCTCGGCCACGATCGGCGCGCTGCCCGTCCCGGTGCCGCCGCCCATGCCGGCCGTGATGAACACCAGGTCGGAGCCGCGCAGCGCCTCCGCGATGCGGTCGCGGTCCTCGAGGGCGGCCTTCTCGCCGACCTCCGGGTTGGCGCCGGCCCCCAGACCCTTGGTGAGGTGGTCGCCCATCTGGATGCGGACGTCGGCCAGCGAGGTGGCCAACACCTGCGCGTCGGTGTTCGCGGCCACGAACTCCACGCCCCTCAGGCCCGTCTCGATCATGCGGTTGACCGCGTTGTTCCCCCCGCCACCCAAGCCGATCACCCGGATGACCGCGTTGTCGACGTTGCTCATCACCTCGTCCACCTTTCCCCTGCCACCTTAGAAGAAGTCCTTCAGTACCCTGCGGATCCTGCCGAAGAGGCCCTCGGCGTCGTCGGCCACCGGGCGGCGCGTGGACGGGACGACCACGGGACCCTGCGCCATGCCGTAACGTACCAACCCCACCGCCGTGGCGTGGGCCGGGCTGGCGACCACGTCGGCCAGGCCGGAGACGCCGTCGGGCTTGCCGATGCGGACGGGCAGGCGGAAGCGGTCGTTGGCCACCTGCTCCACCCCCGGCATCAGGGCCGCGCCGCCGGTTATGACCACGTTGCCCGCCAGCAGCTCGAGGGCGCCCATGCGCTGTTCGATGTCGCGCCTGACCATGTCGAGGATCTCCACGACGCGCGGCCTGATGACCTGCGCCAGCTCGAAGGTCGAGATGGTGGCGGTGTAGCTGGGGTTGGCGACCTCCAGCTCCACGTCGCGGTCGGCCAGCTCGGGCAGGGCAACGCCGTAGCGGCGCTTGACGCGCTCTGCTTCGTCCGGCGGGATGCGCAGCAGCTGGCTGATGTCCTGCGTGATGTGGTCGCCACCCAGCGGGATGACGGCGGAATGCGCCAGGGTGCCGCGGCGGAACACGCCCACGTCGGTCGTGCCGCCGCCGACGTCGATCAGGAGGGTCGTGAGCTCCTGCTCGCCGCGGTTCAGCACGGCCAGTCCGGAGGCGAGCGCCTGCACGACCATGCCGTCGACGCCGATGCCCGCGTCGGTGGCGCACCGCCGCAGGTTCTGCAGGGGTCCCTGGGCGCCGGCGACGATGTGCACGTCGACCTCGAGGCGCACGCCGGACATGCCGAGCGGGTCCTTGATGCCGTCGTTGCCGTCGACCACGTACTCCTGCGGGATCACGTGGAGGATCTCCATGTTCGCTTCGAGCGGCACCGCGCGGGCGTTCTCGATGGTGCGGTCGACGTCGGAGCGGGTGACGTCGTAGCCGCGCCGTATGGCCGTCATGCCGTGACTGGTGAGCGCCTTCAGGTGGCTGCCCGCCACCCCGACCCAGGCGGAGTGGACCTCGACGCCGGCGACGCGCTGGGCGGCTGCCACCGACTGGCGCACGGCCGCGATGGTGCGCTCCAGGTTGACGACGACCCCCTTGCGCAGGCCGTCGGAAGGCACCGTGCCCTCGCCGATGATGTCGAGCACCCCGTCGGACGCGACCTCGCCGATGACGGTGCAGATCTTGGTGGTGCCGATATCGAGCCCGACGATGATGTGTTCGTCACTCATGTGCCTTGCTCACTCCCCAAGGGTAGACCGCCATGCGGCCCCCACGGTGGCTGACGAATGCCGACCAGTGCTCGCGCAGAGCCTCAGCGCTTGGCGTGAAAAGCCGTGTGCCGTTCAACTCGATGTCGAACCCTTCCGGCGAGTAGCTTATCACCCTGACACCAAACGGCCGCAGCAGCCTCAGGAGGGCGAGAGCCTCCGTGACGCGCTCCGGCCCCCAGCCCTCGAGCAGTGGTAGCCCAGCCGTCTCGGCCGGGGTCGCGCCGACAAGGACTGTACCATCGTCGGCCCAGGTGGTCGCGCCGCTGGTCAGCGCGGGGAAGCGTTCCCGGACGGTGATGGCCACCCTGTCGGGCCACTGCCTGACCACCAGCGCCTGCAGCACCCACGGGTCGGCCGCGAGGCCGCGCACGCGCCCCGCCGTCACCCACAGGAACGGGTCGCCGACGGCCACGTCGGCGAGGCGCATGATGGCCGCGGCGTCGTGATGAACCTGCCCGGCGACCGTCACGTGCTCGACGCGGGGCGCGAAGCGGCTGACGACGAGCGCGGCGCCCAGGGCCACGAGCGTGGCGACGAGCAGGCGACGCACCTCAGAAGCCCCAGAGGCGCCACTCCAGCTCGAGCGGCGGCCGCACGCGCGCCTGGACGAGCGCCAGCAGCGCCCGCATGTCCGCGGCGGTGGCGCCGCCCAGGTTGACGATGAAGTTGCCGTGCTCGTGCGCCACCATGGCGTTCCCCACGCGCGCGCCCTTGAGGCCGGCAAGGTCGATGAGGCGCCCGGCCGACTCACCCGCGGGGTTCTTGAAGGCGCACCCGGCCGACTTCACCTTGGGTTGGCCCGCGCGGGCGGCGTCCACCACCAGCATGCGCTCCGCCACGCGCTCAGGCGTGGAGGCCACGAGGCGCAGCCTGGCGCCCGTCACGATGGCGCCCGGCGGCAGCGAGGCGTGCCGGTAGGCGAAGCCGAGGGAGGCGGCCGGAACCACCTCGCGCGCGCCGTCCACGAACAGCTCGACCTCGACAAGCGCGTCGGCCATCTCGCCGAAGCGCGTGCCGGCGTTCATGGCCACGGCGCCGCCCAGCACGGCTGGCACGCCCGAGAGGCCCTCGAGGCCGGATAGCCCCGCGCGCTGCGCGCGTCGCACGAGCCCGGGCAGGGGAGTGGCGGCCCCCACCCAGGCGTCCGCCCTCTGCCCGAACGTGGCCATGGTGTTGTAGCTGCGCCCCAGCCGCACGACGCGCTCGTCGACGCCTGCGTCGGCCACCAGCACGTTGGCGCCCGAGCCCAGCACGAGGTACGGCGCGGCGGTCGCCTCGCGCAGGCCGGCGTCGTCCTCCACCTCCCACAGCTCGGCGCTCCCGCCGACCTGCAGGGTCGTGAGGTCACGCAGGTCGAGGGTGCGCACCCTGGCGCCTCCGCGCGCGCCGCCCGTCCGCGTCGTCACCGCCGGCACCCCTCAGGCCCCTGGTGTGGCGTGCGCGCCGGGCAGCGACTCGCTCCCGGCCCCGGCCTTGGCCGCCGCCCGGGCGCCGAGCGCGGCGGCGACGCGCCACACGTCACCCGCCCCCAGGGTGATCAGCAGGTCGCCGGGGGCGGCCGTTTCCGCCAGGTAGCCCTCCACCTCAGCGAGGTCGAACACGCGGGCGCTCACCCCGAGGGAGCGGATGCGCTCCGCGATGAGCTCGGGCGACACGCCGGCGATCGGCCGTTCGCCCGCACCGTAAACGGCGAGGACGAGCACCTCGTCGGCGAGCGCCGCCGCCGCCGCGAGGGCGGGCCACTGCCTGGCCGTGCGCACCCAGCGGTGCGGCTGCAGCACGGCGCGCACGCGGCGCCCCGTGGCGCGCGCCGCCTGCAAGGTGGCGGCCACCTCGGTGGGGTGGTGCGCGTAGTCGTCGATGACGAGGGCGCCGTTCAGCTCGCCGTACGACTGCCAGCGCCGCCCGACGCCGTGGAAGGCGGCCAGGGCGGGTAGCGCCGGTCGCGGGTCGAGGCCGGCGGCGTGGACCGCCGCCACGGCCGCCGCCGCGTTGAGCACGTTGTGCTTCCCGGGCACGGCCAGCGTGACGGCGCAGGACGTCAGGCCCGGGCCTGTCAGGGTGAAGGTGCTGCCGGCGGCGGCGAGCCGCACGTCGTCGATGCGGTAGTCGGCGCCCGCGTCGACCCCGTAGGAGCGCGCGGCGGGGTGGCCCGCCACCAGCTCGGGGAGCCCCGGCCAGTCGTGGCAGTAGACGAGGCGTTCGCTGGCCAACGCGAATCGGCGCGCCGCGTCGCGCAGGTCCTCCACCGACGCGTGGTAGTTGCGGCGCTCGTCGTACTCGCCCGCCACGTGGTCGTCGTCGAGGTTCGTGATCACGGCCACGCGGGCGGCGAGGTCGGCGAAGCCCGGGTCGGATTCGTCCACCTCCGCGGCGAGCCACGGCCCGCGGCCGTAACGCATGCTGCCGCCGATGCTCGGCAGCGACGCCCCGAGCTGGACGGAGGTGTCCGCGTCGAGGGCCAGGAGCATGGTGGCGACCATGGCGGTCGTCGTGCTCTTGCCGTGCGTGCCGGTGACGGCGACCGCCTGGCGGCGGGCGAACAGCTCGCCGAGGAGGGCGATGCGGCGCATGACGCGCACGCCGGCCGCGCGAGCGGCCGCCAGCTCGGGGTGGTCGAACGGCACGGCCATGCTGTGGACGAGCACGTCGGCGCTCGCGGCGTGCCGGGCGTCGTGGCCGGTGCTCGTCGCGATGCCGAGGGCGTCCAGGTCGTCGAGCGCCGCGCCGCCCACCTGGTCGCAGCCGCTCACGACGAACCCCTCGGCGTGGCACCAGCGGGCGAGGGCCGCCATGCTGACCCCGCCGATCCCCATGAAGTGGATGTGGCCGCCCGGCACGTCGCTGAGGTCGGGCCGGGTCGTCGTCGTCATGTCGCGTGCTTCCATCAGCTAGCTCACCAACTCCAACACGGCGCCAACGATACGACGCGCCGCCCCTGCCGGCGTGCGCGCCGCGGCGGCGGCGGCCGCCTGGGCCCGCCAGGTCGGCTCGAGCGCCCCTGCCCACACCTGCGCCAGCCGCCCCAGGTCGTCCTCCTCGAGCATCACGCCCGCGCCGGCCGCCGCGACCGCGCGGGCGTTGTGGCGCTGGTGGTCCTCCGCCGCGCTCGGCAGGGGCACCATCAGGGTCGGCACGCCGTGGAAGGCGGCCTCCGACAGCGTGCCGACGCCGGCGCGGGTGATGGCCAGGTCGGCGGCCGACCAGGCCGTGGCGGCGTCGAGGTAGGGCCGGGCGAAGTACCGCGCGTCTGCCGCGGCCCGGGCCTCGGTGCCGGCCAGCGCGCCCTCGACCTCGGCGAGCCAGCGCGGCCCCGTCGAGTGCAGCACCACGTGGGGCCGCGCCGGGTCCGTCGGCGCCGGCAGGGCGAGGTAGGCGGCGGGTACCGCCCGGTTGAGGGTGAGCGAGCCCTGGGAGCCGCCCATGACCAGCGTGACCACGGCGTCCCGCGGCAGCCCGAGGGCGGCGCGGGCGGCTTCTCGCGGGACGCGCTCCTCGCGCACCGGGAACGGCACGACGAGGGTCCTTGGCGCGCGCACGTGGGCGAGCGCCTCGGGCTGCGCCGACACGAACAGGCGGCTCGAGCCCGCGAACCAGCGGTTCACGCGGCTCGGGAAGGCGTTGCCCTCGTGCAGCACGAGTGGGACGCCGAGGAGGCGCGCGGCGGCGCAGCCGGGTAGGGAAGCGAACCCGCCGAACCCGACGACCAGGTCGGGGGCGTACTCGCGGGCGAGGCGCCGCGCGGCCCACAGTCCGCCCAGGGCGCGGAGCGCCTGGCGCGGGTCGGGGCGGTGACGGTCCCACTTGCCGGTGCTCACCCCGAGGAAGGGCACGCCGGCCTCGGCGCAGAGGCGCTCCTCCATGCCCCCGGCGCCGCCGAGCACGGTCACGGTGGCGCCGCGGCTCGTCGCCTCGCGCGCCACGGCGAGGGCGGGGTAGACGTGCCCACCGGTGCCGCCGGTGGCGAGGAGGAGGCGCGGCGAGCGGGTCACGGTCTCGAGGCGCCCCTCACGGCGGTGGCGGGACGGTCGACCTGCGGCGCGGCTACGGTCTCGGCGGCCTGGCGACCGGCCAGCAGCAGGAAGCCGAAGGCCACGGCGACGGACAGCTGCGAGTTGAGGCCGTAGCTGACCCCCGGCAGCGGCATGCCGGTCACGGGGAACATGCCCGACGCCACGAGGAGGTTGATCCCCGCCTGGCCGCAGACGTAGGCGGTGGCGCCGGCGGCGAGCAGGGCGGCGGGGCCGGTCACGCGCCGGGCGATGCCGAAGCCGTGCCAGGCGAGGAGCGCGTAGAGCAGGATGAGCGTGAGCACCCCCACGAAGCCGAGCGAGTGCGCGATGGAGACGGCCACGAAGTCCGTGTCTGCCTCGGGCACGGGCACGCGTCGGCCGGCGCCGACGCCGAGCACGCCCCCGCGGCCGATGGCCTGGAGGGCGCGCAGCGCCTGGTAGGAGAGGTCGGCGGCCTGTGACTGGGTCCCCCAGCGGTCGAAGTAGCCGACCATGCGCTCGCCGATGTAGCTGAACTGGCTCAGCACCGTTCCGGCGAGCAGCGCCGCGGTCACGGAGGCGGTGAACATGATGGCGAGCACGCGGCCGAGGGTGGCGCCGGCGGCGATCATGACCGCCACGGCGAGCACGAACACGAAGCCGGCGGTGCTGACGTCGGGTTCGATGACGATCAGCCCGGCGGTGAGGCCGATGACAAGCATCGGACGCCATATCTCCCAGTTGCCGTTGTGGTTGTGGAAGAAGGCGGCGAGGTAGGCGACGACGGCCACCTTCATGAGCTCGGACGGTTGCACGCTCACGGCCCCGATGAGGAGCCAGCGCTTGCTCTCGCTGCCGGCCGGCGACACGCCGATGAACAGGACGAGGACCAGGGCCACGAGGAGGGTGACGAAGGCGTACGGGGAGAGCTTGACGACGTGGCGGGCGCGCAGGCGCCCGACGGCGAGGCTGACGAGGAGCGCGGCGGCGAGGCGCAGCGCCTGCTCGAGGGCGAGGCCGGGCGCGGCTGCGGCCACCCCCACGACGCCTAGGACCCCGAGCGTCACCTGGATGCTCACGAGCAGCCGGTCAGTCACCGTCTCGCTCCCCGGTGGCGCCGAGCCGCGCGACGGCCTCCCGGTAGGCGGCGGCGCGGTCGACGTAGTCGACGAACTGGTCGAAGGAGGCGGCGAGCGGCGCGAGCAGCACCCGGCCGGCGCCGCCGCGGTTGGCACGCAGGTGCGCCACGGCGGCGCCGACGGCGGCGCGCATGGCGGCGCGTCCGCCCCGCTCGGCGACCGTCACGGTGGGCACGACGTCGCCGAATGCCGCGACGAACTCCTGGGCGCTGGCGCCGAACGCCACCAGCAGGTCGACGCGCTCGGCCACCAGCTCCTTGAGGCCGGAGACGTCGGCGCCCTTGCCCTGCCCGCCGGCCAGCCACACGAGCGGTCCCGGTGTGGCCGCGATGGCGGCGGCCACGGCCAGGGGGCGGGTGGCGATCGAGTCCTCCACGAAGCGGATGTCGCCTACGCGCCCGGCGGGGGCGTAGCGCCCCGGCAGGCCGGTGAAGGCGCGCAGCCCGGCGGCCACGGCGGTCGGGTCGGCGCCGACGGCGGTGCAGGCGAGCGCCACGGCGAGGGCGTTGGCCACTTGGTGGTCGCCCTGGACGTGGAGCTCGTCGGCGCCGAGCAGGGGCGTGCCGTCGAGCACGAGGCGCCCACCCAGGTTGCGGTAGCCGTGGGCCTCGTGGCGCAGCGAGAAGCGGCGCACGGCGACGCCCCGCGCCGCCGCGTCGTCGGCCCAGGTGCGCAAGATGGCGTCGTCGTCGTTGACGACGAAGGTGCTGCTAGCGCCCAGGTTGGCTATCAGGTTGCGCTTGGCGGCGTGGTAGGCGGTCACGCTGCCGTGCCGGTCGATGTGGTCCTCGCCGAGGTTGAGGAGGACGGCGACGTCTGGCCTGAAGGTGGGGCAGCGTTCGAGTTGGAAGGACGACATCTCCACCACGTGCAGGGCGCCCGGCCGGGCGACGGCCGCGAGCGCCGGGACGATGTTGCCGCCAGCGACGGCGTCCATGCCCGCGGCGGCGAGCGTGTCCGTCGTCCACCTCGTGACGCTGCCCTTGCCGGCCGTGCCGCTGACGCCGATGTAGACGCCCGGCGTCGTGCGCCAGACCCACTCGACCTCACCTATCACCTCGGTGCCGGCGGCGCGCAGCGCCCGGAGGTCGGGGTGGTCGATGGGCACTCCGGGTGCGGCGATGCAGAGCGCGTAGGGGGTGGCGTCCGTGCCGGGGGCAGCGGCTCGGCGCGCCCCGCGGGCGAGCGCGGCGTCGACGTCGGGTCCGTCCGCGCGCCGCTCGAAGAAGGCGACGGCGTGGCCGTCGGCGGTGAGGCGCTCGAGGGCGGCGAGCCCGGAGCGGCCGAGGCCGTAGACGAGCGTCTCCCGCGCGCGAGCGCTCACGGTGCCCCGCGCGCGAACGCCAGCGCCAGCGCGACGCAGAGCGCCGTGACCAGGCAGAAGCGCGTCGCGACGCGCGTCTCGCTCCAGCCGCTCAGCTCGAAGTGGTGGTGGAGCGGGCTCATGCGCAGGAGGCGCTTGCCGCCGGTGAGGCGGAAGTAGCCGACCTGGACGATCACGGACAGGACCTCCAGGACGGGGACGAGCGCCACGAGCGGCAGGTACCACACGGTGCCGTCGAGGATGGCGAGGCCGGCCACCGCCGCGCCGAGGGCCTCGGAACCCACGCCGCCCATGAACACCCGGGCCGGGTGGCCGTTGTACCAGAGGAACCCGAGGAGGGCGCCGAGCAGCGCGGCGGCGAACGGCGATGCCAGGAAGAAGAGCAGGATGATGGCCGTGACGCCGGCGGCGAGGCCGTCGACGCCGTCGGTGAAGTTGAAGGCGTTGATGGCGCCGACGATCACGAGCGCGTAGGCGGCGACGTCGAGCCAGGCGCTGCCGAGGAGCGCGTGCCCGGCGCTCACCGCCCACCAGGCGAAGCCCAGCGCCATGGCGCCCTGCACGACGAGGCGGTAACGCGCCCCGAGGCCGCCTGCCGTTGGCTCGGCCCCCGCGGCCGCCTCGCGCTTGCGCGCCAGGCTGAGGGTGTCGTCGTAGAGGCCGAGCAGGCCCGAACCGATGACCAGCGCCGCCAGGGCGGCCTCGGGGCGGGCGACGCCGCCGAAGAGCGCCCAGGCGCCGACGGCGGCCAGGAGGAAGGCGACGCCGCCCATGGTGGGGGTGCCGGCCTTGCCGAGGTGCGATTCGGGGCCCTGCGCCCTGATGGCCTTGCCCCATCCCAGCCGGCGGGCCACCTGCACGAACGTGCCGGTCAGGACCAGGCTCGCGGCGGCCGCCGCCACGAGGCTCAGCACGGCGCTCCCTCCGGCAGCGGCGGGACGCTCCAGGCGCCGTCCGCGGCGCGGCGCGTCACCTCGGCGACGAGGGCCTCCATCCGCATGGACCGCGAGCCCTTGATCAGGACCGTGGCGCCGCGCGGGACGCTCGCCAGGTGACGCGCGGCCGCGGCCGCGTCGGCGACGTGGACGGCGCGCGGGTTCGTCTCCGTGATGGCCCTGCTCGCCGGCCCGACGGCGACGACGAGGTCGAGGTCTCGCGTCAGCTCGCCGGCCGCCAGGTGGGCGGAGCGCTCGGCGGCGCCGAGTTCGAGCATGTCCGCGAGGAACGCGGCGCGGGGCGGGGGGCAGGCGCGCAGGACGGCCACGGCCTCGGCGAGGGAGGCGGGGTTCGAGTTGTAGCTGTCGTCGATCACCGTGAGGCCGGCGAGCGCGAGGCGCTCGAGCCGGCCGGGTTCGAGGCGCGCGCCGGCGACGCGCCGCGCCGCCGCCTCGGGGGCGGTGCCGAGGAGCTCGGCCATGGCGATCGCCGCCAGCGCGTTGGCGGCCATGCCGGCGCCGGGCCACGGCAACGTGACGCGGCCCGGCAAGGCGCCGGCGCCCGTGGGACGCGCCGCCTGCTCGTGTCGGGCGCCGGATGGCCGCCCCGGCGGCGTCCCGCCTCCGTCGGGTCGGGGCGCCAGCGACCAGGTGAGCTCCGCGCCCTGGCCGCGCGGGCGGGCCGCGCCCGCCAGGGTGGCGAGGGCGCCCGGGTGGTGGGCGGGCGGCCCGGCCGCCGGTCCAGCCGCCGCCGCGAGCGCGACCGTCACCACCACGCTGCGCGCGAGCGTCTCCTCGCGCAGGTGGCGCGCCGCGCCCGCCCCGACCACGAGGCGGCCGGGCGTGCGGTCGAGGAGGAGGGTCTTCTCGCGCGCCACCCCGGCGACGTCGCCGAGGGCGCTCAAGTGACTGGCGGCGACGTGCGTCAGGACGGCGTGGTCGGGCCGCGTGAGCTCGACCAGCTCTGCCATCTCGCCGGGCCGGTCGACGCCGAGTTCCAGGACGAGCGGCGCGCCGGGCCCCGGCGCGCCGGGGCCGGTCCCGCGCTCGTCTTCGAGCGCGGCATCGACGAGCACCTTGGCGAGGGCGTAGTGGGTGTTGAGGTTGCCGGGGGTGGAGCGGGCGGCCAGCGCGGCGGCGAGCATGGCTTTCGTGCTCGTCTTGCCGACCGAGCCCGTCACGGCCACGACAGGTCCCGTCAGCCGGTCGCGGGCGGCGCGACCGAGCGCGAGCAGCGCCGCCCTGGCGTCGTCGACCAGTAGGCCTCGGCGGTGGGGGCGGTCGGCCACCACGAGGGCTGCGCCCCTGGCGAGCGCGTCGTCGGCGAAGGTGAGGCCGTGCGCGGTCGCGCCCGGGAGGGCGAAGAAGGCGTCGCCGGGTCGGACGGCGCGGCTGTCGAACGCCACGCCGGTGGCGTCGGGGAGGTCGGCGACGGGCTCGACCGTGTTCAGCAGGCGCACCAGCGCGCGAACGCTCAACAGGGTCATCGACGCAACTCCCACATGTTGACTATCTTACACATCATGCGTGACATGAGCAGGCGCTGTAGCGGGGCACCGCGGGCGCGGGACGGCCTCGGCGCGAGGCCACGAGCCTAAGGGAGGGCGGCCAGCGCGTCGGTCGTGGGCGCCACGCCCCAGTGCGCCACGACCTCGCTGCCCACCGCCCGGAAGATGGGGGCCGCCACGTACGTGCTGGTGCTCGTGCCCTCCGGCTTCATCAGCATCACGACCACCACGACCTCGGGCTTCTCGAGCGGGAACATCCCCGCGAACGTCAAGGCGTAGTCGCCGGCGGGGTAGGTTCCAAGCTCCGGGTCGTAGACGTCGGCCGTGCCCGTCTTGCCGCCCGTGCTCACGCCCGGGATGCGCGCCTGGCGCAGCCCGCCCGTGTCCATCACGTGTCCGAGCATCGTCCGGATGCCCTGCGCGACCTCGGGGGCCAGGACGCGGTGCGGCGCGGGAAGGCGCTCGCCCTCCACCAGCCGCGGCGGCACGTAGACGCCGTCCTGGGCGAAGACGCCGTAGGCGGCGGCGACCTGGAGCGGCGTGACGGACAGGTTCTGTCCGATGCTGTTGGAGGCCTGGTCCTGCGGGACCCAGCGCGCCCACGGGTTGAGGATGCCGGTGCGGCTCGACACGCTTGTCTGATCGAGTTCGTGGCCGAGGCCGAAGCGCCACAGCCACTCGTGGAGCTGGGCCGGCTCGAAGCGGGCGCCCAGGTTGATCATGGCAGAGTTGCTCGAGAACGCCAGGACGTCGGGGACGCTCAGGAGGGCGTCGTGGCGCGCCACGTCGCGGAAGGTCTTGGTGCCTACCCGCAACGTCATCGGCGCCTCGACCAGCTCGCCCGGGGAGAGCAGGCCGGACTGCAGGAGCCCGGCGACGACCAGGGGCTTGATGACGGAGCCGGGCTCGTACACCTGCTGGAAGGGGCGGTTGAGCATCTGCTTGCGGTCGGCCTGCTGCCAGGCGTTGGCGTCGAAGCTCGGGTAGCTGGCCGAGGCGAGCACGCGGCCCGTGCCGACCTCGAGCACCACGGCGGCGCCGCTCTCCGCGCCGTGCTCCGTGGCGGCCGCGGCCAGGTGGGCCTCGGTGGCGGCCTGCAGCACGGGATCCAGCGTCAGCGTCACGTCGTGGCCGGCCGCGAGGGCCGCGTCGAGGGAGTACTCGACCCCCTCGAGCCCGTAGCGGCCGTCCGGCTGCAACGCCCCGGTGAATCCCAGCACCGGCGCCGCGAGCGGCCCCTGCGGGTAGCGCCGCTCCAGCGCCGGCCCCTCGGCGAGCACCGTGCCGTCCGTGGCAAGCACGCGCCCGCGCGTGGCGCTCTCGACCGGCAGCGGCGGGAGGGCGGTGAAGCCGCGCTGCTGCAGCGAGAACCCAACGACGGCGGCGGCGAGCGGCAGTAGGGTGAGCGGGAGGAGGAGCCAAGACCGCCGGAAGCGCAACGGCTCCGGGGGCGCCGGGCGGGTGGCGTCCTGTCGGCCGGACGCATCCGGCCGACGCGAGGGCGGAGCAGCGCGACGGTTCGCACCGTCCGGGAAGTGGTAGCCCGCGACGCCGCGGCTACCCGGGGTGGTCAGCGCCATGCCGTTCGAACCTCCAGTGAGGGAGCGGGGAGTGGTGGGAGGGTGGCGGTGTCGCGCGCCGCCAGCACGGCGGCGCCCCCTTCGGGGACGGGGACGAAGCCGGCGGAGCGCGCCCACGCCGCCACCGCGGCCGGGCCCTGGACCACGTTGGCGGCCTGGCGCGCCTGCGCCACGCTCGAGGTCAGGTCGGTCTTGAGGTCCATCAGGTCGGCCTGCCGGTGCAGCAGTGCCTGGTTGCTCGCCCCGAGGAGCGCGAGCAGGAGGAGCAGGACGAGGTAGGCGGGGAGCGCCAACCGGAAGGGGGCGGGCAGGCTGACGTTCACCCCTCCACCCGTTCCCCGACGCGCAGCTTGGCGCTGCGCGCGCGCGGGTTGCGGGCCACCTCGTCGGGCCCGGCCTCGAGGGGACGCTTGTGGAGCGGCGCGAGCCGCGGCGAGTCCTTGAGGAACTGCTTGACGATGCGGTCCTCGAGCGAGTGGTAGGAGAGGACCACGAGACGACCGCCGGGGACGAGCAGCCTGGCCGAGCCCTCGAGGCCCTCCTGCAGGGCACCGAGCTCGTCGTTGACGTGGATGCGCAGGGCCTGGAACGTGCGCCGCGCCGGGTGTTCGCGCCGTGGGCCGGTGGGGTAGGCGGAGCTGACGACCTCGGCCAGTCGCGCCGTCGTGGTGATGCGGCCGGCGGCGCGCGCCTCCACGATGCGGCGCGCCACCCGCCGGCTATGGCGCTCCTCGCCGTAACGGAAGATGATGGCCGCGAGGTCCTCGAGCGAGTAGTCGTTGACGACGTCCTCGGCGCTGACGCCCGCCTCGCTCATGCGCATGTCGAGGGGGCCGTCCTTGCGGAACGCGAAGCCGCGCCCCTCCTCGTCGAGTTGCATCGAGGAGACGCCGAGATCGAGGAGGACGCCCCGCACCTCGCTCACCCCCGCCGCGGCCACGAGGCGCTCCACGTCGCGGAAGTTGCCGAGCTGGAAGCGCAGCTCGCCCGGCAGCCCCTCGCGCTCGAGCGACGTCACGTGCGTCAGCGCCGTCGGGTCCTGGTCGATGGCCACGACGTTGGCGCCGCGGCTCAGGAGGAGACGCGAGTGACCGCCGGCGCCGAACGTGCCGTCCACGTACCAGGCGCCCGGGCGCGGCGCGAGGCCCTCGAGCGTCTCGGCCATCATCACGCTGACGTGAGGGGCGCCCCGGTCCGCGTCCGTTGCCGCTTGGGCGGCGCCCGCCGGGGTGCCTTCGAGGGCGCCACGCGGGGCCGCGCCGACGGACGTGGGGTGTTCGCCCACGTGCGTCACCCGATCAGCTCCCGGAGAAGCTCGGGCGCGGGCGGGTTCGACTGCACGTCGCCCAGGTTGTCCAGCCAGAGCGCCTCGTTCCAGATCTCAAGGCGGTTGGGCGCGCCGACGACCACGACGTTGCCGTCCGCGCGGGCGTAGTTGCGCAGGGGCGGGGGGAGGGTGATCCGGCCGGCGGAGTCGAGCTTCGCCTTGGCGGCGCCCGAGTAGAAGAAGCGCACGAACTTGCGGGAGTCGGGGTCGGTGAGGGGGAGCGCGGTGAGGTGCTGCTCGATGCGCTCCCAGGCCGTGAGCGGGAACACGAACAGGCAGTCGTCGAGGCCGCGGGTGACGATCATGCCGTCTGCCACGAAGTCGCGGAAGGGGGGCGGGATGATGACGCGCCCCTTGTCGTCGACGTTGTACTGGTACTCCCCGAACGGCATGGAAGTCGGACTCCTAGTGCTGGGGTGGCGGGGCGCGAGACCTGTCCACCGTCCGTCTCGCCGTGACGTTCGCACCGTGCTGCACGCGCTCGCCACGCCCCACCCGCGGGATGTCAGACTCTACCACACTCTCCCACGATTTCCCACTGGCGCTTCAGGATCGGCCTGATGTGTGCGAACTCTCCCACTCGCGCTTGGCGTGGCCCGAGCATGCCCGGGCGGCGCCCCACCGGCCGTGTACCGCCGGCCGAACCTCGGTGGGCCGTGTCCCGCGGCAGGGCGCGCCACCCTGACGGGCCTCACCAGAGTCGGCCTCACCGGAGTTGGCCTCACCGGTGGCCCGGCGCCAAGGGTGTCTGGAGGTAGCAATGGGTGCGGCCCCTTGCGGGGCCGCACGCTGGTGGGCTGGTAAGCCGGGTTCTGTCGGCCCTCCCGCGAGGGAGGACGTCTGGCCATCTATCTCGGACGCGCGTCGCCGCGCGCCTCTAGCGGTCAACCCGGAGATGTTGACGAGCCGGGCAGGCTCTCTCTCCCTATCGGACCTTGCACCGGGTGGGGTTTACCTAGCTGCCCCTGTTACCAGGGGCACTGGTGCGCTCTTACCGCACCCTTTCACCCTTACGTGCCCCCGCCACCTGGCGGGCGCCCGCGGTCTGCTCTCTGTTGCACTTGCCGTCGCCTTACGCGCCCAGCCGTTAGCTGGCACCCTGCCCTACGGTGCCCGGACTTTCCTCGATGCGCGTGCGCGCCGGTGCCTGTGGCGCGCCCCTCGCGGGGCGCCAGGACGGCCGGCGCCGTGCGCGCGTCGCGGCCAGACCGCCCACACAGCACCCACCAAGATAACAGACCGGCGCCCCCCACATGGAAGCGCGGGGTCCCGGACGTCCGGGACCCCGCGCCGAACCGGCACGCGCCGTGGTTACTGCAGGCGGTAGTCGGTGACGACGATCTTGCCGTCGATGATGTCCTGCTTGGCCTGGTTGACGGCGGCCACGACCGCCTCGGGGATGAGGGCGGAGTTGTACTCGTCGAGGGCGTAGTCGACGCCGTCCTCTGCCAGGCCGAGGTTGACGACGCCCGGCGTGAAGGTGCCGTTCACGACGTCCATAACGGAGTTGTAAGAGGCCACGTCCACGCGCTTCAGCATGCTCGTCAGGCCGAAGTTGAGGGTGGCGGGATCGCCGTCGGTGTCACCGAACGGGTTCTGGTTGCTGTCGACGCCGATGAAGAAGATCGGCTTGGCGGCGCCGCCGCACTTCTCGTCGTAGCCGGCCGGCTTGGCGATCTGCTCGAGCTGAGCGTCGATGGGGGTGGCGCGCGTCGCGCCGCTCGGCACGAAGCACTGCTTCTCCGTCACGTAGTCGATGACGCCGTTGCCGGACGCGCCGGCGGCGGCGTAGATGATGTCGGCGCCCTGGGCGTTCTGCGTGCTGGCGAGCTCCTTGGCGCGAGCCGGGTCGTTCCAGGCGTCGGGCGTCACGCCGACGTAGTTGGAGATGATCTTGCAGTCGGCACAGGCGGCCTTCACGCCCTCCTGGTAGCCGAGGTCGAAGGCGTGGATGAGCGGGATGTCCATGCCGCCCACGAAGCCGACGACGCCCGTGCGGGTGAGCGAACCGGCGATGTAGCCGACGAGGAACGACCCCTCCTGCTCCTTGAACAGGATGCTGCGCACGTTCTCGCCCTCGGACACGGCGTCGATGATGACCCACGAGGTGCGGGGGAAGTCCGCGGCGTTGCTGGTGATGGCGTCGGCCTGGCTGAAGCCCGGGGCCACGATGAGCTCGGCGCCCTCGAGCGCGATGCGGCGCTGCCCCTCGGCGAACGTGTCGGGGCTACCCTCGAACTCGATGAGCTCGACCTCGTAGCCGTCGGCCTTCAGGTCGTCCTGGGCGCGCACGACGCCGCGCCAGGTGCCCTCGTTGAACGAGCGGTCGAACTTGCCGCCCGCGTCGTAGACGATGCCGAGGACGTAGTCCTGGGCCATGGCGCCCGTGATGAGGAGAGCTGCGAGTAAGACGATCAGTCTGCGCATGTGTGTGGTCTTCCTCCCGTTGAGTGCTTCGCGGCCCCGGCTAGGACGCCGCCCGCTGCGGCCGCCCGCGCCGTCACCAACGACATGGTGTAGCGCCTGGAGGATACCAGATGGGGTGTGGCCGTGACCGGTCGCCTCGCGTCCGGCCTTAACCCAGCTTTGAGACACGGGCGGCCTGCGATCGCGCGCGCGTGACGGCCCGCGGGCGTCAGAAGACGATGCGGCTCCAGTCGAGCTCGTCGAGGTTCTGGTAGACGTCGACGTGCTCGAGCAGCGTGCCCGCCGACTGGTTGCGGAACATGGCGCACTCGACGTGCTTCCCGAGCCGCTTGATGGCCTCCACGAGCTCGACGTAATCACCGTCGCCCGACACGAGCAGCGCCGTGTCGTAGGCGTCCTGGTGGGCGAGCGACAGAGCCTCGACGGCGATGGCGACGTCGATGCCCTTCTCGACCATGGCCCCGTCGGGTCGGCGGTGCAGCTTGCCGAAGCGCACCGTGACGTACGGGATGCGTCTGAGGGAGTCGAAGAAGCGCGCCTGCCCCTCGCGCAGCTCCTCGTCGTAATCCTCCGTGAGTGGGGCGTTGTAGTAGTAGGTGCGGAAGAGCGGACGCTCCCTCAGGAGCTGCGAGATGAGCTCGGCGAGGTTCACCCTGGTGTTGCGCAGGTTCTCGCGCATGCCGTTGTAGAGGTTGCTGCCGTCGATGAAGATGGCCACGCGTTCCCCCGGCAGGGAGGGGCGGCCACCGCCCCGGCGCTGCCCGCCCTGGTCGGCGCGCTCCTTCGGCTTGGTTGGCCGTCCGCTGCTGTCTCTCTCCACCATGGTCGATACCGGACCTTCCCGAAGCAAGATACTGCCCGGACGCGCGGCGTCCAGCGGCACGTCGGCAAGTCTACCCGTAAGCGGTCGCCGCTCGCCCTATACTCCGGGGATGAGCGACGGAACAGCACCAAGGCTCGAGAGCTTCGAACTCGATCACGACCGCGTTCGCGCCCCCTACGTGCGGCTCGCGGCCCGGCACGTCGGGGCGCGCGGCGACGTGATCACGAAGTTCGATCTGCGCCTCGTGCAGCCCAACGAGGCCGAGATCCCGACCGCCGCGCTGCACACCATCGAGCACCTCCTCGCCGGCTACCTGCGCGCGGCCTTGTCTGACGTGACCATCGTCGACGCCAGCCCGATGGGCTGCCGCACCGGCTTCTACCTGACGGTGCTGGGGGAGCCGACGGAGGAGAGCGTGCGCGACGCGTTCGTGACCGCGCTCGGCGCCGTGGCAGGGCACGAGGGACCGGTCCCGGGCTGCGACCGCCGCACCTGCGGCAACTGGCGCGACCACTCGCTGCCGGGAGCCAGGGCGTGGGCCGGCAGCGTCCTGGAGCGTGAGGTGGTCGTCCAAGCGACCGTGACCATCGGCGCGCCGTGACCAGCGGCGCGCCGTGAAAGCCGCCCCGCTGCCTGCTCCACCACCTCTAATGCGCGTTTCACCCGGCCATCAAGTCTCTCATGAGAGCCCGTGACATGATCCCCGGCATGGAACGCAAACCGCTGATCTTGATCGTCGAGGACGAGAAGGAGATCGCCAAGTTCATCGATCTCGAGCTGCAGGCCGAGAGCTACGAGACGGTCGTGACGTACGACGGGGTGACCGGCCTGTCGAAGTTCCGCGAACTCAACCCCGACCTGGTGGTCCTCGACCTGATGCTGCCCGTGCTCGACGGCCTCGAGGTCGCGAGGCGCATCCGCAAGACGAGCAACACCCCCATCATCATCCTGACGGCGAAGGACTCCGTCGACGACAAGGTGACGGGCCTCGACTCCGGCGCCGACGACTACCTCGTCAAGCCGTTCTCGATCGAGGAACTCCTCGCGCGCGTGCGCGCCCACCTGAGGCGCGTGAACCCGGCCGTGACCGGCGAGGTGCGGGTCGTCGACCTCGTCATGAACCTCGACGGTCGCGAGGTGTTCCGCGACGGCCGCAGGATCGAGCTCTCCGCCAAGGAGTTCGAGCTCCTCGAGCTGTTCGCCCGCAACCCGGGCAAGGTCTTCAACCGCTTCGAGATCGAGGAGAAGGTGTGGCCGGAGTACACGGGCGGCAGCAACGTCGTCGACGTCTACGTCGGCTACCTGAGGCGCAAGCTGGAGCAGGAGGGCGAGCGCCGCCTCGTTCACACCGTGCGCGGCGTCGGCTACGTGCTGCGCGAGGAGTGAGCGGAGGGCGGTAGCGACGTGCGCCTGCGCCTGCAACTGACGCTCGTCTTCGGGGCGTTCATCGCCGTCATCCTCTCGGCCGTGGCGGTCTCCGTGTACGTGCTGACGGAGCGGTCGTTGAGCGTCGGCGTCACCGACCAGGCCGAGCGCGCGCTGGCGGAGCTCACCAGCGGCACCTCCACCATCGCGCAGGGGCTCCAGAAGCTGCCGAGCGACACCTACTACCAGATCCTCCTGATCGGCCAGGCCGGACGCGTCCCCGACCTGCCGTCCGAGCTGCGGGCCGGCGTGCCGTACGCCTTCAACAGCAGCCTGGTGGCGTCCATGTCCGACGCCTCGGCGCAGCAGCTCCTCAAGGACGGCCAGATGATCGAGACCGTGACCGTGAGGGGGGAGACCGTGCGCGTGATCGGGCGCCTCGCCACCATCACGCTCACCAGCAACGGACCCAGCGTCCAGGCCGCCTTCCTCGTGGGCATACCCGCCTCCTTGGTGGCGCAGACGCTCGACCAGTTGGCGCAGGACCTCATCGCCACCGTGCTCATCGCCTTCATCGTGTTCGCGCTCGGCGTCTGGCTCCTGTCGGAGCGCGTGCTCGGGCCGCTCAAACGCGTGACCGCCGCGGCGGCGCAGGTGTCGGTGTCCGACCTGGCGCAGCGCGTGCCCGTGCCCAACAACCGCGACGAGATCCGCGACCTGGGCGTGACCATCAACCACATGCTCGACAGGCTGCAGGAGTCGTTCGAGACGCAGCGTCGCTTCACGGCCGACGCCAGCCACGAGCTCAGGACCCCGGTCACGGCCATCGGCGGGCACGTCAGCTACCTCCTGAGGCGCACCAGCCCGACCCAAGACCAGCTCGACTCGCTCGAGGTGATCCAGCGGGAGAGCGACCGCATGGCCAAGCTCGTCAACGACCTGCTGGAGCTCGCCCGCGCCGACGCCGGCTTCACCGTCCACCTGGAGCCGATGAACCTCGTCGAGGTGGTGGAGGCGGTCAAGAAGGAGGTCGGCCCCGTCTCCGGCGGCACGACCGTCGAGATCCGCTCCACCACGCCGCTCGCCGAGGTCATGGGGGACGCCATCAGGCTCAAGCAGGTGCTCCTCAACCTCGTGCAGAACGCCATCAACGCTGGCGCCAAGAAGGTGACGGTGACGGTGCGGCCGGAGCGCACGCAGGTTCACCTCGAGGTCCTCGACGACGGTGCCGGCATCCCGGCCGAAGCGCTCGCCCACCTCTTCGACCGCTTCTACCGCGTCGACGGCGCCCGCTCCACCCGCGGCAACGGCAGCGGCCTCGGCCTGGCCATCGTCAAGTGGATCGTCGTGCAGCACGGCGGCACCGTCGAGGTCGAATCGAGGCTCGGCGAGGGCTCCGTCTTCACCGTCTCGCTGCCCGCGCTCGAGGTCCGCTCCACGCTCGACATCGCCGCCAACGTCCGCGCCACCCTCGTCGACTCGATGATGTCGCGCGGCCGGAACACGCCCTAGGGGCAGCCTCGGCTCCGGTCGGCCGAGATAAGCAGGCGCTCGCGCGCTCTCCGGCCCTGTCGCAGGGGCCGCTCAGGCCCCGATCAGCGCCACGCCCGCGCCCTCGCGCACGCGACCGATGGCGTGGAGGCGGGCTGGCACGCCCGCCACCGGCCCGACGCGCTCCCGCACCTCCGCCACGTCTCCCTCCGCCACGACCAGGACGAAGCCGACCCCCATGTTGAGCGCCGCGAACGCCTCGCCCTCGGGCAGCCGGCCCGCGCGCACCAGCTCCGTGAACACGGCCGGCACCGGCCAGCTGCCAAGCGCGACCTCGGCCCCGAGGCCGGGCGGCAGGCTGCGCGGCAGGTTGCCGGGGAGGCCCCCACCCGTGACGTGCGCCATGGCCTTCACCAGGCCCGCGCCGAGGAGCGGCCTCACGGCCGGAAGGAAGCTGAGGTGGGGTGCGAGCAGGGCCTCGCCCACCGTGCGCCCCCGCTCGTCGCCGGCCAGCGGCTCGGCGTACCGTCCCGCCAGGAGGTGCCGGGCGAGGCTGAAGCCGTTCGTCTGCAGGCCGCCCGACTCGAACGCGAGAAGCACGTCGCCGGCGCGCACGCCGGAACCGTCCACGACCGCGGAGCGCTCGACGACGCCGACGATCGTGCCGGCAACGTCGAGCTGGTCCGGCAGGTAGACGCCGGGCATCTCCGCCGTCTCGCCGCCGAGGAGCGCCATGCCCGCCACGCGGCAGGCGTCCGCCACCCCGGTGACGACCTCGGCCACCACGGCGGGCTCGAGCCGCGAGGCGGCCACGTAGTCGAGGAAGAAGAGCGGCGTCGCCCCCTGCACGAGGATGTCGTTGACGCAGTGGTTGACGAGGTCGCTGCCGATGAGGGCATGCCGGCCCAGGGCGGCCGCCACGACGGTCTTGGTGCCCACCCCGTCGGTGGAGGCGACCAGGACCGGCTCGGAGTAGCCTGCCGGCAGGGCGAAGAGCCCGCCGAAGGCGCCGAGGCCGCGCAGCACCTGGGGGGTATAGGTACTGGCCACCGCCCCCTCGATGCGCCTCATCGTCTCCTCGGCGGCGGCGAGGTCGACGCCGGCCTCCTTGTAACCGCTCGTCTCGGGCGTCATCGTCGCGATTCTATCCCTGGAGCGCGCCGAGGCTAGACTGACGCGTGCCGGCCGCCATCGACGTGCTGCTGCCCCTGCCCATCGGGCCGCTCACCTACCTGCCGCCGCTGCAGGGCGACCCGCCCGGCCCTGGGCGGCGCGTCGTCGTCCCGTGGCAGGCCGGGGTGCGCATCGGGGTGGTGAGCGACGTGCGGACCGTCGACGCCGGCCGCGGCGTCGAGCTCAGGCACGCCCTGCACGCGCTCGAGGGCCAGGTGTGGCTCGATCACGCGGCACTCGCCACGGTGACGAGCCTGGCGCGGCACTCTGGGGTGCCGGCCGGGCTGGTCCTGGCCACGCTCAACCCGCCCGGACTGCAGCAGGAGCTCGACCACGAGGTGCGCCTCGCGCCGGGCGGCAAGGACCTCCTCGCGGCGCTCGACCACCCGCCGCCGCGCGAGGCGGAAGGCGGCGCCTGGTTCGCTGCCGCCCTCGTTCCCGGCAAGGCGCTCGAGGAGCTGCGCCGTCAGGGGCTGATCGACGAGCGGGCGCGCCCGAGAGCGCTCACGCGGCGCGTCCTCGTGCCGGTCAGACCCCCGGACGACGAGCTTGAGGGCGCGCGGCGCCTCGCCCAGCGCACGGCGCTGGAGCGGCTCTTCGAACTCGACGAGGCGGAGAGCGCCGCGGCGCTCGCGGCCGACGCGGACGTGAGCCCGAGCGCCGTGCGCTCCCTGGTCGCCAAGGGGTACGCCGCGTACGCCGAACGCCCGCAGGAGGAGCCCGCCCCGCCGCTGCCCCACCCGGCGCCCGAGGCGCTCCCCGCGATCAAGGTCGAGCAGGTGCCGCCCGAGGGGGACGGCGCCGTCGTGGGCGCCAGGCGGCGGGCGCGCCTCGCCGCCCTGCTGCCGCGCCTGCGCGCCGACCTGGCGGCCGGACGGAGCGTGCTCGTGCTCGCGCCGGAGGCGGCCATGGCGGACGCCGCCGCGAGCGACCTGGCCACCGCCCTGCCCGTCTCCCTCCTCTCGGGCGAGGCAACGGACCGGCAACGCGTGCGGCTGTGGCGCGAGCTGGAGCGGGGGAGGCCGCAGGTGTTGGTGGGCACCTACCTCGCCCTGCTCGCCCCGCTGGAGAACCTCGGACGCGTCGTGGTGCTCGACTTCGCCAGCAGCGCCTACAAGCTGCAGGCGGGCTCGCGCACGCTCGTGTCGAAGGCGGCCACGCTGCGGGCGCGGCTGGCGGCGGTGCCCCTGACGCTGCTCGACGTGGTGGCCGGGCCCGACCTCGTGGTGCAGGTGGCGGCGGCGGCCCGGCGCCACCTGCCGCTGCCCCGCCTGCGCCTCCACGTCGCCGACCTCGCGGGTGGCGGCAACTGGCCCGTCCACCCCGACCTGACCCGCACGCTCAAGCAGGTGGTGGAGCGCGAGCGTCAGGCGCTCATCCTGGCCCCGCGCCGCGGCTACTCGGGCGCTCTCGGCTGCCCAGAGTGCGGCTGGCAGGCGCCCTGCCCCAACTGCGACCTGACCCTCCGCTACCACCGTGCCGAGGGGGTCCTCCGTTGCCACCAGTGCGGCCACGCCGAGCGGCCGCCCGACACCTGTCCGGCGTGCGGCGGCACGAACGTCGGCCCACTGCGCGGCGCCGGCACGGAGTGGGTGGCGGCGCAGGTGCGCCGCAGCCTCGACGGTTTCCCCGTCTACCGCTACGACCGCGATCACCGCGACGACGTCACGGCCCTCCTGGCCGGCGCCCCCGGGGTGGTCGTCGGGACGCTTGCGCTCCTCTCGCTCCCGCCGCTCCCCGAGCTGTCGCTCATCGGCATCACGCACTTCGACGCGCATCTCATGGCGGCCGACTTCCGCGCCGAGGAGGAGGTCCTCCGCACCGTCCTGCGGCTGGCCGAGCTGACGGGGGGAAGGCAGCCGCTCGTGCTGGTGCAGACGTTCTCGCCAGAGCACGAGCTGTTGAGGGCCCTGGGTGCGCCCGACCCGGCAGCGGCGCTCGAGCTGCTGCTGGCGGGGCAGCTGGCGCGCCGCAAGCGGTTCGGCTACCCGCCCTACGCGGGGCTGGCCAAGCTGCAGTTCTCGGCGCGGGACAGGGGGAGCGCCCTCGCCGCGGCGCAGCACGCCCTCGACGCGTTGCTCACGGGCGGAGCGCTGCAGGGCGAGGTCCTCGGCCCCGCCAGTGCCCCGGTCGAGCGGGTGCGGGGCCAGTACCACTTCCAGCTCCTCCTGCGGGGCACGGACGAGGTGCGGCTCGAGGCGCTCCTGGCGCTCGTGCCCGGCCGCTATCCCGGCGCCAGGCTGGGGGTGGACGTCGACCCGCGCGACGTCGGTGCGCTCCTCGACTAGGGGCCCTCGACGGACGGCCGCCGTCGCCGGGGTGGGCGGCGCACACCGCCACAGCGGATAAGATGGCCGGCGGTGACCGCCATGCTCCGCAACCGCCGCGCCACCCACGACTACGAGCTCGTCAAGACCTTCGAGGCCGGGATGGAACTGACCGGCAGCGAGGTGAAGTCGTTGCGGCAGGGCGGCGGCTCGATCGCCGAGGCGTACGCCCGCGTGGTGGGCGGCGAGGTGTTCGTGGAGGGGATGAACATCCCCATCTACCAGGAGGCGAGCTACAACAACCACGAGCCGACGCGGCGCAGGCGGCTGCTCCTCAACGCCCACGAGATCGACGAGATCGCCCGCGGCCTCGAACGGCGCGGCCTCACCTTGGTGCCGCTCAAGCTCTACTTCAAGGGGGGCTGGGCCAAGCTCGAGCTGGCGTTGGCGCGCGGCAAGAAGCTGCACGACAAGCGGGAGGACGCCGCCAAGAAGGACGCCGAGCGGGAGATGGCGCGCGAGCTGGCGCGGAGTAGCAGGCGGTGAGGGCGCTCCTCGCCTGGGTGCTCGTCGCGCTGTCCACGGTGGCCTCCGCCGAGCCGCGGCTGCTGGTGAACGGCCGCGAGGTCGCCGGCAACACTTCAAGCCTCATCGCGGGCACCAGCTACGCCCCGGGACCGGCGCTCGCCCAGGCGTTGGGCGCCGACCTGGTGGGTGACTCGGGCCGGGACGTCGTCACCCTCCAGGCCGGCGGGCGGGTGCTGCAGCTCGGTCTGGTCGACCCGGGCGCCCAGCCGCCGGCCGCCGCGGTCTGGCTCGACGGCCGGCCCTTGGCGGGCGGCCCGGCCGTGCGCCACGAAGGCGAGGTGTTCCTGCCCGTCAAGGTGGTCGCCGAGGCGCTGGGCGCCAGCGTGACCTACCTGGCGCCCGAGGACACCGTGTTGGTCGTGCAACCGCGGGCGCGCCTCACGGCGATGCAGCTGCGGGAGGCGGGCGGCGAGCGGCTCGAGCTCACCCTGTCGGCGCCGGTGCGCTACTCCACCTTCTTCAACGAGCCGGTTGGCACCCTGCACATCTACCTCGAGCGGACCGACATCGAGACGCGCGTGCCACCCGTCGAGGGGGTCGGCCTCACGGCGGCGAGCGCGACGGCCAAGGCCGGAGCTGTGGAGGTCAGGGTCCAGGTCCGACCGGGCGGCGCCTACCACGTGTACGCGGTGCCCGACGGGCGCGGCTTCAAGCTGAACGTGTCGTTCGACGCGCGCGCCGACGGCCCCGTCGCGGCCAAGCTGCTCGTGATCCTCGACCCGGGCCACGGCGGCTCCGACCCCGGCATCGTCAGCGGTGGGCTCGGGAGCGAGGCGTCCCTGGCGCTGGCGTTCGCCGAGCGCCTGGCCATCGCGCTGGAGGCACGAGGCATGCGCGTCCTCCTGACGCGCCGCTCTGACGCCCCCGTGTCGGTGCCCGAGCGCTCGCGCATCGGCGCCACGGCCGACCTGTTCGTCAGCCTCCACGCCGCCGACCTCGACCTCGGCGACTTCCGGGCGTACTACCTGGGTGACGCCGGCAACGTCGCGTCGCTGGAGACGGCGGTGCGCGAGAACGCGGCCGCGGCGGCCCGCGACGCGGGCGCTCAGGCGGGCACGGACGCCCTGCGCCGCGAACTGCTGCTCGGCCTGGTGCCGGACCTCGACGTGGGGCGGCGCGTGGCCGAGGGGTTGGCGGGGCGGCTCTTCGCCATCGGCGGCTACCGGGCAGAGACGTTGGCGAGCGCCCCGCTGCAGGTGCTCGGCGGCGCCGCGGGACGCGGCGTGCTGTTCGAGTTCTCCCCGGCCGACCTGGCGTCGGACGGGCTGGCCGACCGCTTCGCCGAGGCGGTCGACCAACTCGTGCGCGGCGGCGTCATCGGCAAGGCGCCGTGACGGACGGGGCGCCGCGCTCGCGGCCGCCGCTCGCGCGGCCGCCGGTCTGGCGGCCGCCGTTCTGGCGGCCGCCGTTATGGCGGCGCCTGCTCAGGGCCGCCGCAACGCCGCAGGCGCTCGTGGGGGCGCTGCTACTCTTGGCCGCCGTCGCGCAGCTGAGGCCGCCCAGTTGGCGCCCGAGCCCGCCGCCCACCTTCGGCGGCGAGCCCGCCAAGCCCGACCTGAGCGAGCAGGGCGTGCGCTTGGTGCTGCACGACGAGGCGGGCCTCGAGCGGAACCAACGCGTCGACCTCGCCCTGCCGCGCGGGGCGTCGCAGCGGCTCGCTGCCGTCTTAGGCGCCCTGCGCGCCGAGCTGGTGCGCGCCGGCGTGTGGCCCGAGGAGCTGCCGACCCCCCGCGTCTTCGTCGAGACGTTCGAGCGGCGCCAGGTGGCGGTCGTCGACATGCTGGTCCCGGCGCCCGCTCCCGTGAGCGTCGCCCAGGAGCTTGCGATACTGCGGTCGCTCGTGGCCACGGCGGAGGCCAACGGGGCGGCCGCCGTCAGGTTCCTGCGTGACGGCAGGCCGGCCGCCACGCTGCTGGGCCACGTGGCGGTGCCGACCGGGTTGTGACGAGACGTGGGGGCGCCTGCGTCAGGGGTACATGCGGGTGAGCATGCGCGGGAACGGGATCACCTCGCGGAGGTGATGCGCGCCAGTGAGCCAGGCCAGGAAGCGCTCGAGGCCCATCCCGAAACCGGAGTGCGGCACGCTCCCGAAGCGCCGCAGGTCTAGGTACCAGGCGAACGCCTCGCGGGGCAGACCGTGCTCGTCGATGCGCCGCTCGAGCAGCGCCAGGTCGTGGATGCGCTGCGAGCCGCCGATGAGCTCCCCGTAGCCCTCCGGGCCGATGAGGTCGGACGCCAGCACGCGCGTCGGATCGCCCGGCACCGGCTCCATGTAGAACGCCTTGGCGCTCGTGGGCCACCGGTCGACGAACACGGGGCGGTCGTAGCGCTCGCCGAGCAGCGTCTCGTGCGGCGCCCCGAAGTCGTCCCCGAACGCGAGCGACTCACCTTGCGAGTTCAGGTAGGCCAGGGCCTCGTCGTAGCTGATGCGCGGGAAGCCGCCCGCCGCGGCCGGCTCCAGCTTCGCGACGTCGCGACCAAGCACGTCGAGCTCCACGCGGCAGCGGTCGAGGACCCGGCCGACGAGGTAGGCGACCATCTCCTCCTGGAGCCGCATGTTGCCATCGTGCTCGAGGAAGGCGACCTCCGGCTCGATCATCCAGAACTCGAGCAGGTGCCGTCGCGTCTTGCTCTTCTCGGCGCGGAAGGTGGGGCCGAACGTGTAGACCTTGCCGAGCGCCATGGCGCCGGCCTCGGCGTAGAGCTGGCCCGACTGCGACAGGTAGGCGTGACCCTCGTCGAACAGGTCGATCTCGAAGAGGTTCGTGGTCCCCTCGACGGCCGTCGGCATGAAGAAGGGGGCGTCGAAGCGCGTGAAGCCGCGGTCGCCGAAGAAGTCGTGCACGCCCCGCTCGACCTCGTTGCGGACGCGCAGGATGGCCCAGGGCGCCTTGTGGCGCAGGTACAGGTGGCGGTGCTCGAACAGGAAGTCGACCCCGTGCTCCTTCGGGGTGATGGGGTAGTCTCCGCTCGAGCCGACCAGGCGCACGGCGCTGAGACCCAGCTCGACGCCCTGCTTGGCGCGGGCGTCGGCCCGCACCTCGCCCTCCACGATCACGGCCGCCTCCTGCGGCAGCGTGCGCGCCAGCTCGAAGGTGGCGTCGTCGACGTCGCCGCGGGCGAGGACGCCCTGCACGAAGCCGCTGCCGTCGCGGAGCTGCAGGAAGGCGATCTTCCCGCTCGACCTGATGCCGGTGAGCCAGCCGTTGACCTGCACGTGCTCGCCGACCAGGGCGGGCAACGCGTCGATGGTGACGATCCTCATGCGGGTGAGTGTATCCCGCCGCCCTGCGCGCCCATGGCCTCGACGAGCGCCTCCACGGCGCCGCACTCCTCGACGTCGCCCACCGTCGGGAAGCGTTCGAGGAGTTCCGGCGCGGCGTTGGCGACGACGCGGGGGTGACCGACGACCTCGAGCATCGGCAGGTCACCGTGGCTGTCGCCCACGGCCATCACCTCCGCCAAGGGGACGCGCATCTGCTCGGCCAGCTGCCTGACGGCGCTCGCTTTCGAGACGCCCGCGCGCGTTATGGAGACGAAGGCGATGCCGGGCAGGGCCGGGCTGCCCGCGTTCGAGAGGCTGACGCCGGCGGGGGCCAGCTCGAGGATGGCCTCGGCGCGCCCCGCGGGCAGCACCCACTGGGCCCGCACGACCGGCTCGGTGGCGGCCACGTCCTCGAGGTCCCTGACGATGGCCGTGACGCCGATCATGGTGGCGTGCTTCTCGCTCAGGTCGGTGGTGCGCTCGACGTAGAGGGAGCTGGGGGTGTAGAGCTCGAGCACGGCGCCGCGCTTGCGCGACAGCTCGATGATGGCGTGGACGTCGTCGTCCTTGAGCGCGACGGCCTTTATCGTGCGGCCGTCGGGGTAGCCGAGGTAGGCGCCGCTCTGGAACACGTGCGGGTTGTCGGGCCCCAGGCGTTTCGCCACGCGCTGCGCCACCCCGAAGCCGGGGCGACCCGTGCAGACCGCCAGCTTCACGCCCGCCGCCGTGGCGCGCTCCGCCGCCTCCCACACGCACTCCTCGACGCGCCCGCTCTCGCCGATGATGGTGCCGTCCAGGTCGAGGACGACCAGCGGTATCACGGGTGGTCTCCCTTGGCGACGCTCAGGCCGAGCTCGGCGAGCTGGTCGGCGGCGAGGGGGCCGGGGGCGCCGGTGAGCGGGTCGGCGCCGCGCTGGTTCTTGGGGAACGCGATCGTGTCGCGGATGCTCTTCGCGCCGGAGAGGAGCATGACGAGTCGGTCGAGGCCCCAGGCGACGCCCCCATGCGGCGGCGCGCCGTGCGCGAGGGCGTCGAGGAAGAAGCCGAAGCGCGCCCGCGCCTCGTCGTCCGTGAAGCCGAGCGCGCGGAACATGCGCTTCTGCACGTCGAGGCGGTGGATGCGGAGGCTGCCGCCGCCGATCTCCGAGCCGTTCAGCACGAGGTCGTAAGCGTGGGCCCTCACGCTGCCCGGGTCGCTCTCCAGCCGGTCCATGTCGGCCTCCCGGGGGCGGGTGAACGGGTGATGCATGTAGGTCCAGGCGCCGCTGTCCGCGTCCTGTTCCAGGAGGGGGAAGTCGACCACCCAGAGGAAGGCGAGTTCCCCCTCGTCGATCTCGAACCCCAGGACGGCGGGCAGGCGTAGCCGCACGGCGCCCAGGGCGGTGCACGCCGCCTTCCAGGCGTCGGCAACGAGCAGGATGACGGCGCCTTCCTCGCCGGCAAGGGCGTGGAGGCTCTCCGCCTCCGTCTCCGAGAGGAACTTGGCCACGGGGCCGCTCAGTCCGCCCCCTCCTCGCCGCAACCAGGCCAGCCCCTTGGCCCCGAACGCCTTGGCGTGCTCCTCGAGCTCGGCCAACGCCTTGCGGGTGAGCGGGGCGGCGTAGCGGGCGGGCACGACGAGCGCCTTCACGGCGCCGCCCGGCGCCGCTGCCGCCGCGAAACCGCGGAACGTGCTGCCAGACAGCGCCTCGGTCACGTCGGCGAGGGGGAAGGGGAAGCGCACGTCGGGCTTGTCGGAGCCGTAGCGGTCCATGGCCTCCTGGTAGCTGAGCCGCGGGAACGGCGTGACGATCTCGGCGCCGGTGGCGGCCCGGACCACGTGCGCCATCAGGCGCTCGTTGAGGTCGAGCACGTCGTCCTCGTCAACGAACGACATCTCCATGTCCAGCTGCGTGAAGTCCGGCTGCCGGTCGGCCCGCAGGTCCTCGTCGCGGAAGCAGCGCGCCACCTGGAAGTAGCGGTCGACCCCGCTCATCATGAGGAGCTGCTTGAAGAGCTGCGGCGACTGCGGCAAGGCGTAGAAGGCGCCCGGCCGCTGGCGGGCGGGCACGACGAAGTCGCGCGCGCCCTCCGGCGTGGAGAGGGTCAGGAGGGGCGTCTCGACCTGAACGAAGCCGTGGGCGTCGAGGAAGTCCCAGATGGCCTTGGTGGCGCGGTGGCGCAGGAGCAGGGGGGCCAGCGCGTCGGGGCGGCGCAGGTCGAGGTAGCGGTACTTGAGCCTCAGCTCCTCGCCCACCTCCCCCTCGGCGCCGCTACCGTCGATAACGAACGGCGGCGTGAGGGCGGGGGAGAGCACCGTGAGCGCAGAAGCGACCAGCTCGACCTCGCCGGTGGCCAGGCGGGGGTTGCGCTGCGCGTCCGGGCGGGCCCTGACGACGCCCGTGACCTCGACGACGAACTCGTTCCTCATGCCCTCCGCCACTTCGAAGGCGGCGGCGGCGCCCGGCTCGACCACCACCTGGGTCAGGCCGTAGCGGTCGCGGAGGTCGAGGAACACCAGGCCGCCGAGGTCGCGGCGGCGGTTGACCCAGCCCTGGAGCGTGACGCGCGCGCCGACGTCGGGCGCCCGCAGCTCGCCGCAGGTGTGCGTCCGCCTCATGCGCGGCCGCCCATCATCGGGGCGCCGCCGCGGCGCCGAGGGCGTCTCGCAGCCCTTCCGTCGTGACCTCGGCCTGCTGACCCGTCGTCAAGTCCTTGAGCTGCCAGGCGCCGCGGCCCCGCTCGTCGGCGCCGCGCAGGGCGGCGTGGCGCGCGCCGCTGCGGTCCGCCTCCTTGAGGCCCTTGCCAGGGTTGCGGCGTTGGTAGGCGAACTCGACCCTGAGGCCGGCGCGCCTGAGGCGCGTGGCGACGTCGGCCGCCTCCGCCACTGCCGCGTCGTCCAGCGGCACGACGAACAGGTCCGGGCGCGCGGCGGGCGTCGGGGTGGTCGCCTCCTGCTCGAGGGCGTCGAGCACCCGCTCGATGCCCACGGCCCACCCCGTCGCGGGGAGGGGCGGTCCGCCGAGCAGCTCGATCAGGCCGTCGTAGCGTCCGCCGCCGCCGAGCGCCGACTGCGCGCCGATGCCGTGGTAGTGCACCTCGAAGGCGGTACGGCGGTAGTAGTCGAGGCCCCGCACGATGGCCGGGTCGAGATCGAACGGCACCTCCCAGTCGCCCAGGTAGCCGGCCACCCGCTCCAGGTGCTCGCGGGCCGGCCCCGCCAGGCGGTCGAGGGGGCGATCGAGGTGAGCGATGACGGCCTGGTCGCGCTCGTCCTTGCTGTCGAGGACCCGCAGCGGGTTCAGGCGCAGGCGTTCCCGGCTCACGGGGGAGAGCCGATCGGCCACGCCCTCGAGCTCCCGCCTGAGGTAGGCGTTGTAGGCGAGGCGGTCGGACGGGTCGCCCACGGAGCCGAGTTTCACCCTGTGGCGCGTGAGGCCGCATTCGGCGAGGGTGCGGTAGAGGAGCTCGATGGCCTCGGCGTCGGCCAGCGGCGAGTCGTTGCCGACCGCCTCGTAGTTGACCTGATGGAACTGGCGGAAGCGACCCCGTTGCGGGTTCTCGGCGCGGAACAGGGGTCCCTCGCTCCAGAGCTTCACCGGATGCGGCAGGGTGTGCATGCCGTGCTCGATGAACGCGCGCATGACGCCGGCGGTGAACTCGGGCCTGAGCGTCAGGCGGCGGCCGCCGCGGTCCTCGAAGGTGTACATCTCCTTCTGCACGACGAGGTCGGCGGAGTCGCCGACCGACTTCTCGAACACCTCGCTCGCCTCGAAGACGGGGGTGGATATCTTGCCCGCCCCGGCGCCGCCGAGGACGCGCTCTGCGGCGCTCACCACCGCGCGCCACGCTGGCTGCCGCTCGGGGAGGATGTCTTGGGTGCCTTTGACGGCCTGTAGCTTCATCGTCCCGGAGTCTACACCTCGCCGCCGGAGCCCCTCCTGGAGCCGGGACGAAGGAGGCGGGCCGCGCCTGTCGGTGCGGCCCGCCTGCGGAGTGGAGCGGCGAGCGGAGGAATCGCCGCGGTCATGGAAGCGAGGATGGGGTCAGGGGAGGTTGGTGGGGAGCCCGTTGCTCCTGACGCCGCCGGCGTAGACGAACACCCAGCCGTTGCCGCCCAGTTCGGGGGCCACGAAGGTGATGCGGGTCGGGGTCCAGTCGACGACGCTGACCTTCTGCCCGCCCTTGCCCTCGGCGTTGGCGCCGACGAGCACGTAGTTGGCGGCCTCGCCGCCGGTGCGGCCGTCACCGAAGTAGCGGCCCTGGAGGACGACGACGTCGCCCTTGACGGCGGGGGTCGACACGGAGATGAGGGTCACGGGAACGTTCGTGACGATGGACGGCGCCGGAGCGCACGAGGCCACCAGTATCCCGAAGAGACCGAGCAGGGTGAGGGCGAGACGCTTCACTTATGTCCTCCTACTGGCTGAGCCTAATGACGAGCCGCGGCGTGCGTCAATGGATTGTTTCATACGGATATGGTGGTGGGCGTGACCAGCCATTTCTTCGCTTACCTCGCCCGCCTGAAGTTCATCCAGCGGTGGGGGCTCATGCGGAACACGCGGGCTGAGAACACGCAGGAGCACTCGTTGCAGGTCGCCATGATCGCGCACGGGCTCGCCGTCATCAACAACCGGCGCTTCGGGGGTGCGTTCGACCCGGCGCGCACGGCCCTACTGGCCGTCTTCCACGACGCGGAGGAGGTCATCACCGGCGACGTGCCCACGCCGGTGAAGTACTTCAACCCGAGCATCAAGGGGGCGTTGGCGGGGATCGAGGCGGTGGCGCGGCGGCGGCTCGTGGGCATGCTCCCGAGCGATCTGGAGCCCGACTACGCCCCGCTCTTCTTCGCCGCGGAGCCTGACGCCGCGAGCTGGCGCCTGGTCAAGCAGGCCGACAAGCTGTGCGCCTACCTGAAATGCCTCGAGGAGGCCAAGGCGGGCAACCTGGAGTTCGCGCGCGCCGAGCAGGCCATCCGCCACGAGCTGGAGCAGCTGGGCGACCCGGCCGTGGAGACCTTCCTCGCCACCTTCGTCCCCTCGTTCCGCCTCACGCTGGACGAGCTCAACTGATGTCAACCCCGGCCCGTCCGCTCGTGACATCATGCACTAGCTGTGAGCTAGTGCCAGGCGGCACGAGCGACGGCGGGTCCCGCCCGGAGGTCCCCCACCATGGCCGACACCGCCACCCATGACGAGCTCGTAACCGAGCTCGTCGGCTACGTTGCCCAGAGGCGCTTCGACAAGATCCAGGCGCGGCTGAGGGAGTACGGCCCGCCCGACCTGGCGGACGTCCTCGAGGCGCTGCCCCGCGAGGTCGAGGCGGTCGTGTTCAGGCTCCTGGGGCGAGAGCGGGCGCTCGACACCTTCGAGTACCTCGGACTCACCTCGCAGGAGCGCCTGATCCAGGGGCTGGGCGACCGCGAGGTGGCGGGCATCCTGAACGACATGTCGGCCGACGACCGCACCGCCCTCCTAGAGGAGCTCCCCGGCGAGGTGACGCGCCGCCTGATGAACCTCCTGTCGCCGTCGGAGCGCGACGTCGCCACGCGCCTCCTCAACTACCCCGAGGACTCCATCGGTCGCCTCATGACGCCCGACTACGTGGCAGTGAAGCGGCACTGGACCGCGTCGCAGGCGCTCGACCACGTCCGAGTCTACGGGCGCGACTCCGAGACGCTCAACGTCGTCTACGTCACGGGTCCGGGCGGGGTGCTCATCGACGACCTCCGCATGCGCGAGCTCCTGCTCGTCGACCCGAGCACCCGCATCGAGAGCATGATCGACGAGAAGTTCGTCGCCCTGCACGCCACCGACGACCAGGAGACCGCCGTGGCGGTCTTCCGCAAGCACGACCGCTCCGCGTTGCCCGTGGTGGATGCGGGCGGCGTGATCGTGGGCATCGTGACGGTCGACGACGTCCTCGACGTGGCGGAGGAGGAGGCGACGGAGGACATCCAGATGCTCGGCGGCGTCGAGGCCCTCGAGGAGCCGTACCTCAGCATCTCCCTCGGGCGCGTCATCAGGAAGCGCGCCTTCTGGCTGGTCCTGCTCTTCCTCGGCCAGACGCTCACGGCGACCGCCATGGGCTTCTTCGAGGCCGAGATCGCCAGCGCCGTCGTGCTGGCGCTGTTCCTCCCGCTCATCATCTCGAGCGGCGGCAACTCGGGCTCGCAGGCCGCGGCGCTGGTGACGCGCGCCATGGCCCTCGGCGAGGTCGGCGTGAAGGACTGGTGGGCCATCGCGCGCCGCGAGATCCTCGCCGGCATCGCCCTCGGCGCCCTCCTGGGCGGCCTCGGCTTCGCGCGCGTCGCCATCTGGGGGCTGGCCTTCCGCGCCTACGGTGACGACTGGTTCCTGATAGGCGTCACCATCTTGCTGGCGCTGGTGGGCGTTGTCCTGTGGGGCTCCCTGACGGGCTCGCTGCTCCCCATCGTCCTCAAGCGCATGGGCGCCGACCCGGCGGCCTCGTCGACGCCCTTCGTGGCCACGATCGTCGACGTCGTGGGCATAGTCATCTTCTTCGGCCTGGCCAAGGCGGTCCTCACCGGCACCATCCTGTGAGCGGCTTTCGAATCGAAGGCGGAAGGCGGAAGCGCGCCCGGTCTGCCGGCTGGGTGGCCGCCGCCGCCTTGCATCGGAACGGCCGCGGGCCCTACGGCCTTCGAACCGCAATCTAAGCCCGTTGGCATCGCGAAACGCGAGGGTTGACACCCCGGCCCGCGGGCACTAAGCTGCCTCATCGGTCGCGAACCGAGCGACCGCCGCGACGAGGCCCCGACTTTCGAAACGAAGGCCGCACCCGGCAACCACCGCCGGGCCGGCTCAGGGGCGCCGTTCGCCCCGCCGGGCCCGGCGGCGCGGACCGCGGCACCAGGAGGAGAACATGCAGCAGATCGACACCCCCCACGGACGACTCGAGATCGACCCGGCCGCGCTCATGCTCGGTGAGCTGCTCGTCACCGACGAGGGCGCGGAGCTCGAGGTGGTCGGCCTCGACCCACTGAGGTTCGAGCTCGCCCCGGAGGAAGCCGAGGACTGGGGCGAGTGACCGACGGGGTGGCGGTGGTCTACGACCGCCTGCGCGACGAGGAGAAGCTCCTGTTCGACGCCTTCGAGCGGCTCGACGTGCCGTACGCTCCCGTGTACGCCCCCGACCTCGCCACCGAACTCGGCGCCGCCACCCCGGCCGTCGTGCTGCAACGTTGCGTGTCGCAGTGGCGCGGCCTGAGCCTGACCCACTGCTTCGAGGCCGGCGGCAGCGTGGTGCTGAACCGCTCTGAGGTGGTGCGTACGTGCGGCGACAAGCTGGCCACCAGCGCCGCCCTCGTCCGGGCGGGGGTGCCGACGCCCCGGACGAGCGTTGCCGTCGACCGCGCCGCCGCCCTGGCCGAGGCGGGGCGGCTCGGCTACCCGGTCGTCATCAAGCCGCTCATCGGTAGCTGGGGGAGGCTCGTGGCCCGCCTCGACTCGCCGGCCGCCGCCGAGGCCGTCATCGAGTACAAGGAGGTGCTCGGCGGCCCGGAGCACAAGGTGCACTACCTGCAGGAGTACGTCGAGAAGCCCGGCCGCGACATCCGGGCGTTCGTGATCGGCGACGAGGTTGTCGCCGCCATCTACCGCACCTCCGACGACTGGATCACCAACACCGCCCGGGGCGGCGTCGCCACCGACTGTCCCCTGAGCGACGAGTTGCGCCGGGTGACGCTGGCCGCCGCCGCGGCGGTCGGCGGCGGCATCCTCGCCATCGACGTCGTGGAGTCGGAGCGCGGCCTGCTGGTCATCGAGGTGAACCACACGATGGAGTTCAGGAACTCGATCACCACCACCGGGGTCGACATCCCGGGCCTGATCGTGAGGCACGCCGCCGCGCAGCTCGGTTCGGCCGCGTGACGCGGGCGAGCGTCGCCATCCTCGGCGCCAGCGGCTACGCGGGCGGCGAGTTCCTGCGCCTGGCGCTCGGGCATCCCGGCCTGGAGGTCACGCAGGTCACCAGCCGCGAGCACGCCGGGCACCCCGTGCACCTCGTGCACCCCAACCTGCGCGGCGTAACGGCCCTACGCTTCACCAGGCCCGACGACCTGGGCCCGACCGACGTGCTGGTGGCCGCCCTGCCGCACGGCGCGCTCGCGCGGCGCATCGACGAGGTGGCGCCGTTGGCGCCGGTGCTGGTCGACCTGTCGGAGGACTTCCGGTTGAGCAGCGCCGCGGCGTACGCCGCGCACCACGCCGAGCCACACCCGCGACCCGACCTGCTCGGCACCTTCGTGTACGCCAACCCGGAGCTGAACCGCGAGCGCCTGAGGGGCGCCACGCGCATCGCGGGGGCCGGCTGCATCGCCACCGCCACGCTGCTGGCGCTGCTGCCCGTGAGGCAGCTGCTCGCGCCAGGTCGCGACGTCGTCGTGGACGCCAAGATCGGCAGCAGCGCCGGCGGCAGCGCCGCCTCGGCCGCCTCCCACCACCCGGAGCGGTCGGGAGCGCTTCGCACCTACGCCCCCACCGGGCACAGGCACCAGGCCGAGGTCGACGACCAGCTGCCCGGGCTGCCGCCCTTACACATGACGGCGACCGCCGTGGAGCGGGTGCGGGGCGTGTTGGCCACCGTCCACGCCTTCGTGCGGCCGGGCGCCGCCGAGGCCGACGTCCTGGCCGCCTTCCGAGGTGCCTACGACGCGGAACCGTTCGTGCGGCTCGTGCGGGCGCGCCGAGGGGTGCACCGCGTTCCGGACCCCAAGATCCTCGACGGGAGCAACTACTGCGACGTCGGTTTCGCGCTCGACGATGGCACGGGGCGCCTGGTCGTCATGGCGGCGCTCGACAACCTCGTCAAGGGCACGGCGGGCCACGCCATGCAGGCGCTGAACCTGGCGCTCGGGTTGCCGGAGGCCACCGGTCTCGGCTTCGCGGGGCTCCACCCGTGAGCGGCACGTTGGTGGTCAAGGTGGGCGGCGCGGACGGCATCGACATGCAGGCCGTGGTGGCCGACGTCGCGGCCCTGTGGCGGGAGGGCGGGCGCGTCGTGGTCGTGCACGGTGGCAGCGCCGAGACGAACCGGGTGTCGGAGCGACTGGGCGTGCCGCCCCGCTTCGTGACGAGCCCGAGCGGCCACCAGAGCCGCTACACGGACAGGGCGACGCTCGAGGTGTTCGAGATGGTCTACTGCGGCAAGGTCAACAAGGGCTGGGTGGAGGCGCTGCAGGCGCAGGGCGTGAACGCCGTCGGCCTGTCGGGTGTGGACGGACGCCTGTTCGAGGGCACCCTCAAGAGCAGCGTGCGCTCAGTGGAGGACGGCCGCGTGATCGTGCTGCGGGGCGATCACACCGGCACCGTCGAGCGGGTGAACGTCGGGCTCCTCACGCTGCTGCTCGACGCCGGTTACCTGCCGGTGCTCACGCCGCCCGGCATCAGCCGCGAGGGGGTCGCCATGAACGTCGACGGCGACAGGGCCGCCGGTGCCGTGGCGGTGGCCCTCGGCGCCGAGGCGCTGGTCCTGCTCTCCAACGTGCCGGGCCTGCTGGCGGACTTCCCGGACGAGTCGACGCTGCTCGAGCGCGTGACCCGGGCGGACGGCGAGCGGGCGATGGCCGCGGCTCACGGCCGCATGAAGAAGAAGGTGATGGGCGCCCTGGCGGCGGTCGAGGGCGGCGTCGGGCGCGTGGTGCTCGGCGACGCCCGGGTGAGCGCGCCCGTGCGGCGCGCGTTGGAGGGGCACGGGACGGTGGTGGTGGCGTGAACCCGCCGTTAGGCGACCCCGCCGGCGGCGTGAACGTGGCAGCCGTCGGCGCCTCCGTCCTGGAGCGGGAGGCGCGGCACGCCCCCACGTTGTACGCGCAGTCGACGGCCTTCGTGAGGGGCGAGGGCGTGAGGCTCTACGACGACGCTGGGCGCGAGTACCTCGACTTCATGGCGGGCATCGGGGTGGCCAGCGTGGGTCACGCCAACCCGCGCCTCGCCGCCGCCGTGGCACGCCAGGCCGCACGGCTGATCGTCTGCCCGCAGAGCCAAGCCAACGACGTCAGGGCCGCCCTCCTGGAGCGGCTCTGCGCCCTCGCCGGGGCGCCGGAGGGGCGCGTCTTCCTCTCGAACTCGGGCAGCGAGGCCAACGAGGCCGCCATCAAGTGGGCCCGGGCGGCCACCGGTCGGACGCGCGTGGTGGCCGCCAAGCGCGGCTTCGCGGGCCGCACGCTCGGGGCGCTGAGCCTCACCTGGGAGCCCACCTACCGCCAACCGTTCGGGCCGCTGCCAGGCGAGGTCGAGTGGGTCGCTTTCGGCGACGGGGAGGCGCTCGCCGCCGCCGTGGACGCCGATACGGCCGCGGTCGTGCTCGAGCCCGTCCAGGGCGAGGGGGGCGTGCATCCCGCTCCCGAGGGCTACCTGGCGCTGGCGCGCCGCGTCACGGCCGAGCGGGGCGCGCTGCTGGTGTGCGACGAGGTCCAGTGCGGCGTCGGTCGCACCGGGGCGTTCCTCGCGTCGCGCGCGGCGGGCGTGACGGCCGACATCGTGACCCTCGCGAAGGGGCTCGCCGGCGGCGTCCCGATCGGGGCGACGATCATGGCGGACGCCGTGGCGCGCGCCATGCCGCGGGGCGGGCACGGCTCGACGTTCGGTGGCAACCCCTTGGCCTGCGCCGCCGCGCTGGCCGTCCTCGACGAGATCGAGGAGTCCGACCTGATGACGAACGCGGCAGCGATGGGGGAGCGGCTGATGGCGGGGCTCCGCGCCATCGGGAGCGAGCGCGTGCGCGAGGTGAGGGGGCGCGGGCTGATGGTCGGCCTGGAGCTGAGGGAGCGGGCGGCGCCGGTCGTGGCGGGCCTGAGGCGACGGGGACTGCTCACGGTCCTCGCGGGCGCCACGGTGGTCAGGTTCCTGCCGCCGTTGACGGTGGACGCTGCGGACGTGGACAGCGCGGTGGCGACGGTCGCAGCGGAGCTGGCGGCGTGACACCGCTCGCAGCGCCGCGGCCGCCCTTCGGGGTCGCCCCGAGCGGGGGCGGCGTCATCGGGGACGCCGAGGCCGTTGAGCTCCTCAGGCGCGTGGTGGCCACGCCGAGCCTGTCGGGGGAGGAGGGCGCCGTGGCCGCGCTGCTGGTGGCGGCGGCGGGGCGCGGTGCGGCGCGCGCGGAGGTCGACGCGGCCGGCAACGCGGTGGCCACCTGGGGCGCCGGCCCGCTGGCAGTGACGTTCCTCGGGCACATGGACACGGTTCCGGGCACGATCCCCGTGCGCGTGGTCGACGGCGTCCTGCACGGCCGCGGGGTGGTCGACGCCAAGGGGAGCCTGTGCGCCGCGCTGGTCGCCGCCACGCGGGTGGGGCCCGCCGTCTGGGAGCGCCTAACCTTCCGGCTCGTGGGTGCGGTCGAGGAGGAGGCGGCGAGCAGCCGCGGTGCGCGCCACGCGGTGGCCAGCCTGCCGGCGCCCGACCTGGTGATAGTGGGGGAGCCCAGCGGTTGGGAGCGCTACACCCTCGGCTACAAGGGCCGTCTCGGGGTGACGGTCACGGCGCGGCGCCCGTCGGCGCACTCCTCGCGGGAGGAGCCGAGCCCCGCCGAGGTCGTGCTCGACGCCTACGCGGCGTTGCGCGAGTGGGTGGGGCGTGACAACGCGGCGGCCAGCGAGGTCGGCGAGGCGCCGCCGCTGTTCGACCGTCTGCAGGTCGCGCTGCTGGGCGTTGACTCGGGCAGCGACGGGCTGGAGGAGTGGTGCGAAGCGCGCATCGGCCTGAGGCTCCCGCCCCGCTGGGCCGGCGCCGCGCTCGTGGCCGCGCTCGACGACCTGCTTCGCGCCGCCGGAGTGACCGCCAGCTTCACCGAGGCGTGTGACGCCCACAGGGCGAGCAACCGTTCGGTCCTCGCCCGCGCGTTCCGGGTGGCGATCCGGACGTTCGACGGCCGGCCGACGCCGACGCTCAAGACCGGCACCTCCGACATGAACGTCGTCGCGCCCAGTTGGGACGTCCCGATGGTGGCCTACGGGCCGGGCGATTCGAGCCTCGATCACACGCCGGAGGAGCGCCTGCCCCTGGGCGAGTACCTCCTCGCGGTGGACGTGTTGGAGCGGGTCCTGACCGAGCTGGCGGGCGCGTGACGAGGGGCTCGGGGCCGCTGCCTGTCGCTGCGTTCGACTGCCGTATTATCAAATGCGTGTAGCACCACCAACGCGACCCACCCGCAGCCGACCGTCCGGCGGCTTACACTCCCACCCATGAACGAACGCGTGGCTCTCGTGACCGGTGGGGCGAGCGGGATAGGGAAGGCGTGCGCCGCGCGCCTCGGGGCCGACGGGCTCGTCGTCGTGATCGCGGACCGCGACGCCGCCGCCGCCGCGGCGGCGGCCCGCGAGCTCGGTTGCCTGCACGTCGTCGCGGACGTCTCGACGCGGGACGGCTGCGCGGCGGCCGTGACGAGCGCGCTGGAACTCGCCGGGGGCCTCGACGTCCTCGTCGCCAACGCGGGTTACCAACACATCGACCCGCTCGCCTCCTTCCCCGAGGACACCTGGGACGACATGCTCGCGCTCATGCTCACCGGCCCGTTCCTGCTCACCAAGTACGCCTGGGAGGCCCTCGGACGGAGCGGCAACGGCAGGATCGTCTACATGGGGAGCGCCCACAGCCTGACCGCCAGCCCCTTCAAGGGCGCCTACGTGGCCGCCAAGCACGGCCTGGTCGGGCTGGCGAAGGTCGCCGCCCTCGAGGGGGGCGGGGCGGGCATCACCGCCAACGTCGTGGCGCCGGCCTACGTCCGTACGCCGCTGGTCGCCGCCCAGGTGGCCGATCAGGCGCGCACCCGCGGCATCGCCGAGGCCGAGGTGGAGGCCAAGGTGTTCCTCGAGAACGCCGCGGTCAAGCGGTTGCTGGAGCCCTCCGACGTCGCCGCGCTCGTCGGCTACCTGGCATCCGAGGCCGCCTGGGGCGTCACCGGCAGCGTCCACAGCATCGACCTCGGCTGGACCGCCCGGTAGGGGCTACGGCCGGGCGGGCGTCAGCGGACGGGCTCGTACACGAGCGGACCGCTCCGCGGCACCCTCTCGAGCATCCCCGCGCCGAGTACCGCGGCTACAAGGCACTGCGCAGCGACGAAGAGCCAGAACAGCGCGCCACCGGAGTTCATCACGCCCGAGTAGGCGATCGTCACGTCCGTCGCCGCGTGGAAGATGGCCGCCAGCAGCACGCTGCCGCGCGTGTGGTTGTAGAGCCACGACACCATCACGGAGGTGGCGACGATCGACGCCATGAAACCCGCGAACGGGAGCCCCGCCTGGAACGTCCCGCGCGTGAGGAAGAGCGGCAGGTGCCAGACGCCCCAGACGAGGCCGAGGAGCAGCGCCGCGGTCAGGGGAGTCGAGCGGGCCTGGAGGCGCGGTAGGGCGAAGCCCCGCCAGGCGGCCTCTTCCGTGAGGAGGAACAACCAGACGTTCAGCGCCAGAAGACCCGGCAGGCCCGCGGCTCCGACCGTGTCACCCACGTGCGTGGGGGCGCCGACGGACCTCCCGACCAGCGCGCTCACCATGGCGATCACTGGGGTGAGCAGTAGGGCGACCGCGTACCAGCGCCAAGCCACCCGGGCGCGCACCATGCGAAGCAGCACGTCGCGCAGCGCCGGCCAACCGCCGGTCAGCGCCGCCGCACCGAAGGTCGCGATCGTCAGACCGAGCCAGAACGCGAGTGAACTGGGCACGTGCCAGGAGATGATGCCCCGCTGCTGAGCGATGGTGGTGCCCCACACCGCCCAGGGCAGAGCGAACGCCAACACGAAGAACAGGCCAAGGCCGCGGTCTCTCGCCATTCAGGGCTCCCGTCCCGGCGCCTCGGCAGGCGCCACCGGCGTCGCTCGCGCCACCAGCATCAGTACAACGTAGAGGAACAGCACGGTGGTCCAGGCGTACTTGGCAAGGTCCGCGTCCAGCAGCGCCAGCGGCACGGACGTCCCGAAGACGACGGGCGTTATGAGGCTCCGTCGCAACAGGTAGCCGAAGAGCGCCGCGTCGACCCTCGGACCGAACAGATGGTTGGCGCGGGCGTAGAGCCACAGGCACGTCTGGCCGAGCCCGATGGCCGCCACCAGAGCGGCGTAGGCCATGACCGCGGGCGCGTGGTTGCCGTACTCGACCAGCAGGGCGGTGGCGTAGCCCGTCAACCCGACCAGCAGGAGCACCAGCAGGTTGAGGCGCAGGAGGCCCGCCGTGAAGCGATCGAGCAGCCCGAACAGCCGGTGGTGCGAGAGCCAGTAGGCGCCCACGACGAGGAACGAGAGCGCGTACGCCGCGAAGTCGACCCACTGCCCCGCCAGCGCGGCGACAAGGCGCTCCGGAGGCACGGCCGGCACGTGAATCTCGACGGCGAGAAGCGTCATGGCGATGGCGAACACGGCGTCGCTGAACGCCGCAGCGCGCTCCGTGTTCGTGCCGGCCGACGCCTCGACGTAGCGCCGGAAGGCGTTCACTGGGCGCCCCCGCCGCACCATGCCGACGCCGACCCGCGGGCGGTTCCGGGCGCGCGGTCGGTGGGCAGGTGGCGGCGAGTGAGGACGATGATCCGTGGCGTGGCGAGATTGTAGGGGCCCTCGCGCCGGCCCGAAGCCGCAACGGTCACGAGCCGGCGAGGGCCGCCAAGAGCGGCGGCTCAGCCCTTGTAGGTCACGACGCGACCCCACACCTGCTGCGTGCCCC
>JACFNR010000014.1:0-28266 GCA_019454765.1 Trueperaceae bacterium
ACCTACTACACCTCCGCCAACTACGGGCTGCGCGAGTACGCCGACACCGTCGTCTACACCGTCATGGAGTCGTGCCAGGAGTGGGAGGTGGCGCACCCGATCATCGTGACCGAGTCCGGGCGCGCCCTCACCGCCCACCACTCGGTGGTGGTGGTGCCGGTGGTCGACGCCATCGGTCCCACGCGCGCGCCCGTCGACCTGCCGCCCCTCACGGGCGAGGTGCACGCGCTGCTGCGCGACATGCAGGAGCTCGACGCGCCCGTGACCGTCAAGACGTACCGCGAGGTCTTCAACGAGGCGGTCGCCAACAAGGAGACGATGCATAGCCTCTTCGACCTCGGCTACCTGAGCCTGCTCGAGCGGGCGCACTTCGAGCAGCACTACAACCGCATCCTGCAGCGGGTGGCCAAGGTGGTGAGCGGGCTCGACTACGTGCCGGAGGAGTTCGAGCTCCTGCCGCAGATGCTGGCCGACAAGTACGTGGTGAACTTCTCGCTGTTCCAGAGCCTGCCCGACCACTGGGCCATCAAGACGCTCTTCCCGATCGTGCCCCTGCAGCGCCTCGGCGAGAAGCCCACGCGCGACGCCACGCTGGTAGACATCAGCTGCGATTCCGACGGCAAGATCGACCGCTTCATCGACCTGCGCGACGTGCGCACCACCCTGCCGGTCCACGACCTGCGGCCGGGGGAGCCCTACTACCTGGGCGTGTTCCTCACGGGCGCCTACCAGGACGTGCTCGCCAACGCCCACAACCTGTTCGGGCGCGTGAACGAGGCGCACGTGCGCCTGGGTCACGGCGGGGCCGAGGTCGAGCTGTACGTCGAGGGCCAGAAGGCGCGGCGCGTGATCCACAACATGGGCTACGAGACGCCCGAGCTACACGCGGCGGTGTCGCGCCGGGCGGCGGAGCTGCGGGCGGCGGGGGCGCTGAGCGACGCGGAGGTAGAGGAACTCCTGCAGACGTACGACCGCGAGCTGGTGGGCTACACCTACCTGGAGGCGTTGTGACTGGTCGCGCCACAGGCACCCGACACGGGGTGGCCGTCGACCCGGACCACCGGTTGCCCGACGGGCGCCGCTCCCTGGCCGGCGCCGTGCTGCTGCACCCCGACGGGCGCGTGCTCCTGCAGCTGCGCGACGACAAGCCCGGCATCGAGGCGCCCGGCATGTGGTCGCTGTTCGGCGGCGGCCTGGACGAGGGCGAGACGCCGGTGGCGGGGATGCTGCGCGAGGTGCGCGAGGAGATCGGTTTCGGCGTGCGGCACTACCGGCCGCTCGTCGTCTACGACGGCTGGGGCGGTCGCTTCCACGTCTACCTCGCCGCGGTGGACGAGCCGCTGGAGCGCCTGACGCTCACGGAGGGGGCCGGCTTCGACTACTGGGACGTGCCGGCCGCCCTCGCCGAACCGCGCTTGACGGCCGTGGGACGCCTGAGCCTGCTGGCGCTGGAGGCGCTGCGCGAGGAGCGTGCCCGCGCAGGCGGCGCGGGCGAACTCGTGCCCGGCGCCGGTTACTGAAGCTCCACGGAGAGGCCACCGCGCGGCGGGCCGCCGGTCACGCGACCCACCACCCTCAGAACGAGTACACGGCGCCGTCGTTGCCCAGCTCGGTGGCGGCGAAGACCGGCCTGGCCGCGGCGAGGTAGGCCGCGCCGCCGTCGGGCAGCGGCGGCAGGTGGACGAGCACCAGGCGCTTCGTGCCGGCGGCGGCCGCCACGGCGGCGGCGTCCGCTGGCGAGGAGTGCCCGGGGAAGGCGCCGCTGGCCTCGTGGACCAGCAGGTCGCAGCCGCGCGCCTCGGCCTCGACGAGCGCGGAGCGCTCCGTGTCGCCCGAGTAGGTGAGCACTCCGCCGCCAACTAGGTCCCTGACCTTGAGGCCGATGGAGGGCACGGCGTGAGCCCCCGGCACCGCCGTGACGACGAAGTCGGGCGTGGCGACCACCGGCGCGCCCGCCTCGGCAGCCACCTCGTGGTAGACGAGTCGCGGGTAGCTCGGCCAGGTCGAGGTGTCGAAGGCGTCGTGCACGCGCCGGGCCTGCTCCAGCGCCGTGGGGATGCCGTAGACGTGGAACTCGCGCCTGTGCCCGGCCAGCCACAGCCGCTCCATGAGGAGCGCGAAACCGCCGACGTGGTCGGCGTGCTCGTGGGTCACGACCAGTCCGGTGACCCGCCCGAGGTCGAGGTCGTGCGCCAGGAGCCGGTGGGCCGCGTCGCCGCCGCAGTCGACCAGCAGCAACGTCGCGCTCCCCTCCAGGGCCAGCATGGTCGTGGTCCTGTGCTTGTCCGACAGGGCCGCGCCCGTGCCGAGTAGATGAACGGTGCCCACCGAGGTACCTCCTGGGCGCGACTATACGGCGGCCACGCCGGGCAGCCTAAGCGAGCGCCACAGGTCGCGCCACAGGTCGCGGCTCAGCGCTCCTCCCGCGCCCGCGCGATGTGCGCCCGCCAGCGCGCCGCGAGGCCCTCGAAGCCGCTGGCGAGCCGAGTCGCGCTCAGCACGACCTGCACCGTCGCCCCCTCGCCCACCAGGTCCCCCAGCTCGCTCTCGGCGCGGCAGTCCGCGTGCACCCTGTTGGTCTCGAGGCGGCGGCAGCGGGCGGTGAGGCGCACCCGCATGCCGGGCAGCGCCGACGCCAGGTGGTTGACGTTCACGGAGTGTCCGATGCTCTCCTCGCCCGCCTCGAGGAAGGGGAGGAGCAGCTTGCGGCTGACCAGCTCCATGTGCTTGGCGAGCCAGTAGGTGGCGTAGACGGGGTGGAGGCGCCCGAGCCGCGGGTCGTCGCGGTCCTCGAAGTCGACGGTCATGGCGGGGGTCACCAGGACCTCGTGCCTCGCTTCGTAGCCGGGTGGGATCTCGCGCACGTGCGGCCTCCGCGCTGCTCGGGTCGAGCGCGGACCGGCCGGGCAGGCGCGCCCGCCCGCGCGCCCGGGGGCCGGTCACCCGCGCTGGGTCGTGTGGCCCGACTATAGCGCCGTCCGCGGCTCAGGGCGGTGGACGCGTGACGAGCCACAGGCGGGCGATAGTCTCCGGGTTGGCGAGCGGCGCGCCGACGAGCTCCTCGATGCGCTTCAGGCGGTTGCGCAGCGTGTTCACGTGCACTCCCAGCCGCGCCGCCAGCGCGGCCGGGTCGGTCGGTCCCGCCAGGTAGGCGGCGAGGGTGACCATGAGCTTCCCGTGGCGGTCGGCGGCAAGCAGCGGTCCGATGACGCGCTCCCGCGCCAGCGCGAGGTCGGCGGCGGGCCTCTCGACGAGCCAGGCCACCGGGTCGAGCTCGTCGAAAGTGGCGACGCCGCCGGCCGGCGCGCCGGCGAGGGCGAGGCGCGCCTCCCGCTCGGCCCGGGCCGCGGCCCCGAGAGCGGTGTGCGCTCGGCTCAGGCCGATGCGCACCGTGGCCTGGCCGGGGGCAGCGCCCCTGGTTTTGACCCCGCTGCGACCTGGCGCGCCGCTCCCGGCGCCGGCGGCCGCGGGCGCTCCCAGCGCGGCCCGGGTCGCGGCTAGCAGGTCGGTGCCGACGGTGTCCGCCTCCGCGCCCTGGCCCGGTGCGGCGGCAAGCCAGGTCACGGCGCCGGAAGCGGCATCGGAAGCTGCGCCGGTCAGGGCGCTCAGGCCTCGCTGCCGGAAGTACTCCTCCACGGCCTCGCGCACGCGCTCGGCGGCGGCATCGGCGCCCGGCCGGGCGTGCGCCTGCGCGCCCGCGCCCCCGCGTGGGACCTCGGCCACGCCAACGCGGTAGGGGGCGCCGCCACCGAAACCCGCGCGGGCCAGCAGCGGCGCCAGGCGCTCCGCGCCGGCCGGGCCCGCCAGCCACGCGCTCAGCAGCGCGCCGGCGCCGGCCGTCTCGGCGCGCGTCTCGGCCGCCGCCATGGCGGCGGCGGCGGCCAGGAGCGTGCGGGTGAGCTCGAGCCACGGCCGGGCCCAGCCGGGCGCGTCGAAGGCGAGCAGCGTCCCGCGGCGGCGCCCCGCCTGCATGACGTGGAGCAGGAGAGCGGGGCGGCCTCCCAGCCTGACCTCGCCCTCGCCCCAGGCGGCCACGGGCGGAGCGCCGGCCGCGCCGGCGCGCGGACGCCAGTTCCCGGCGCCGGCCCGGGCCACCACGTCGCCCCAGGCGCTGAGGAGGACCAGGTCCGTCCCCGTCAGGTCGTGGAGGCGCTCCAGGAGGTCGCGCTCCGGCTTGGCCGCCTCGAGCCCGGCGAGGAGGTGGGCCTGCGGGGCGCCCAGGGCCAGCCCGGCGCCGGTCGTGGCGCGCACCAGTGCGCGCAGGGCCGCTCTCGCCACGAGCTCCGGCGCCACCGCGGGCGGGGACGTCACGAGCGCGGTGCCGGCGGGGAGGAGGCGCCCCGCGAGCCGGGGGCGCCCCGCGAGGCTGGGCGGCAGCTTCCGTTCCGTGGGGGTGAGGGCGTACAGGAGCACGGCGGGCGGTGGGCGCAGCGCGCGCTCGAGCTCGGTGGTGGGCGCGGGACCGGCCAAGTCGTCGGCGCCGCCGGCGACGACGATCCGCAGGTCGCCGGGGGCGAGCCACGGCCGGTCGGCCTCGCGCGCCGGCCACCTGAGCGCGCTGTAGCGCGCGTCTGCCGGGCCGGCGACGAGGGCGAGGCCCAGCGTAGCGTCGGCAAGCAGGTCGGCGAGGGAAGCGGTGACGTGCTCGGGGCCGCTCACGTCAACATGGTAGCTCGGCACAGGTATCGGGGCAGAACTGTGTGTTCACACAGTTCCAACCGCTAGCGCGAGCCGATAGGCTGACGGGCAGTGGACGCGACCAACGACACCACCATCTCCCAGGCCGCGCGCGGGTCCGGCGACCTCGCGCGAGCGGCTCACCTGAACCACGGCCCCGCCGGCACCGACCTGCCGGGCACGGACCGCGACTTCGAGCACCGCGACTTCGACCACCGCGCCTTCCGCGAGGCGCTCGGGAGCTTCGCGACCGGCGTCACCGTCGTGACGATGACCGCCCCGCGCGGCGCCGGTGCCCCCGCCGAGGTGTTCGGCATCACCGTGAGCGCCTTCATGTCGGTGTCGCTCGAGCCGCCGCTCGTGGCCGTCTCCATCGACCACCGCGCCCGCGCCCACGCCACCCTCCTCGCGGCGGAGCGGTTCGGCGTGAGCATCCTGGGCGAGGGCCAGGCGCACCTCTCCGACCAGTTCGCGGGCAGGCCCGTGGCCAACCCCGAGGCGCCGTTCGAGGAGCTGAGCGGCTTCCCGGTGCTGCGGGGCGCCGTGGCGCAGCTCGTGCTGTGGCGCGAGGACGCGCTCCGCGCCGGCGACCACACCATCTTCGTCGGGCGGGTCGAGGCGCTCAGGCGCTTCGGCGGCGAGCCCCTCCTCTACTTCCGCAGCGCCTACCACCGGCTCCCGCCGCCCGCCGAGCCCCGCTGAGCGCCCGCCCGGCTCGGGCCGGGCGAGCGCCGTCTGGTAGCGTTGAGCACGATCAACCACCACACCAGGAGGCGGTGACCCACGTGAGCGAGGCAGTAGAGAGGGCCCTAGCGGCCGCGGCGTCAGGGCGCGAGGCGCTGGCGTCCGACCTCATGGAGTTCGTGACGATCCCCAGCGTGAGCACGGATCCGGCGCACCGACCCGACATCGACGACGCCGCCGCCTGGCTGGCCGACAGGCTGCGGCGCGCCGGCGTGCCGGAGGTGAGCGTCGTGCCCACGGCGGGACACCCCGTCGTGCTTGGCCGCTGGCATCACGACCCCAGCGCGCCCACCGTGATCATCTACGGTCACTACGACGTGCAGCCGCCCGAGCCGCTCGAGCTCTGGGAGTCACCGCCGTTCGAGCCGCGGGTCCGCGACGGTCGCATCTACGGGCGGGGCGCCAGCGACGACAAGGCCGGCGTGCTCATCGCGCTGCACGCCGTGGCGGCCGCTGCGGTGCCCAACGGCACGCCGCCCGTGAACGTCACGTTCCTCATCGAGGGCGAGGAGGAGGTGGGCAGCCCCAACCTCCCCCGCTTCCTCGCCGACCACGCTGACGCGCTCCGTGCCGACCTGGCCATCAGCGCCGACGGCGGCATCTTCGGGGTCGGCGTGCCGTCGCTGACGGTGGGGTCGCGCGGGCTCGCGGGCGTGGAGGTGACCGTCACGGGCGCCAATGCCGACCTGCACTCTGGCATGTACGGCGGCGCGGTGGCCAACCCCATCATGGCGCTGGCGCACGTCCTCTCCTCCATGCAGGACGAGCAGGGCCGCGTGCTCGTCGACGGCTTCCTCGACGGGGTGGAGGAGCCCGGCCCCGCCCTGCGGCGCGCCGCGGCCGCCGTGCCGACGGACGATGACGACCCGGGCGACCTGGGCCTGACGGGGTGGTGGGGCGACCCCGCCTACACCCCCGCCGAGCGCCGCTGGCTGCGGCCCACCCTCGAGGTGAACGGCATGTGGGGCGGCTACCAGGGCGGCGGCATCAAGACCGTGCTCCCCAAGGAGGCGCACGCCAAGATCACCTGCCGGCTCGTGGCGGGCCAGGACCCCGACCGCGTGGTGCGCGCCCTGACGGAACACATAGAGCGTCACGCCCCGGCGGGCGTGACCGTGAAGGTCACGCCCCTGCCCGGGAAGGCACGCGCCTACCTGATGCCCCTCGACCACCCGGTCCTCGCCATCGCGGGGGCGGCCATGGAGGCCGTCTACGGCACCGCGCCGTTCCCCGTCTTCACGGGCGGCACCGTGCCGGTGGCCGAGCAGTTCGGCAGCGTCCTCGGCACCTGGTGCCTGTACTACGCCTTCGGCGAGCCCGACAACGGCCTGCACGCCCCCAACGAGTTCTTCCGGGTGGCGGCGCTCGAACAGGGCGCGGCGGCCACGGTGCGGCTCCTGTACGGGCTGGCGGCGGCCCCGCGGGCGCTCGCGGCTCCGATCTGAGCGCGGGCCGGCGGAGGCACGCATGGCGGTGCGCGACGGCGAACAGTTCCTCGACGGGCTGAGGCGGGCGCCCCCCAACCTGTACGTCGACGGCGCGCGCGTCCTCGACCCGGCCGCGCACCCGGCCACCAGCGCGGCCGCGCGCGCCATCGCCGAGCTCTACGACCTCCAGGTCAGGCCCGACCTCCAAGACGCCATGACGTTCGTGCGCGAGGGAGGCGAGCGCGTGGGCATGAGCTTCGTCGAGCCGACCAGCGTCGCCGACCTGCGGCGCCGCTCGCGGATGCACCGCACCTGGGCGCGCCACTCCCTCGGCTTCATCGGCCGCAGCCCCGACTACCTCAACGTCAACCTGATGGCGTGCGCGCGTGCCGCCGCCTACTTCGCGCGGGGCGACGAGCGCTACGGCGCCAACGTGCGGCGCTTCTTCGCGCACGTCCGCGATCACGACCTCTCGCTCACCCACGCCCTCACCGACCCGCAGGTGAACCGCGCCGTGCCGAAGGGGCAGCTGCCTGACCCGTACATCGCGCTCGGGGTCGTGCGCGAGACGGGCGAGGGCGTGGTCGTGCGCGGCGCGCGGATGCTCGCCACGCTGCCGCTGGCCGACGAGCTCCTCATCTTCCCGGCGCCGGGGTCGTCCGTGGCCGACGACCCTGCGCGCTACGCCCTCGCCTTCGCCGTCCCGTGCTCCACCCCCGGCCTAACCTTCATCGCGCGCGAGCCGCTGTGGCCGCGCCGCAGCCGCGTCGACCACCCGCTCGGCTCGCGCTTCGACGAGCTCGACGCCCTCGTGACCTTCGACGACGTCCTGGTGCCGTGGGACAGGGTGTTCCTGTTGGGCGACCCGGAGCTGGCCGCCGGCGTCTACGGCGCCACCAACGCCACCTACCAGATGGGGCACCAGGTGCTCAACGTCAAGATCGTCAAGGCCCAGGCGTTCCTCGGCGTGGCGGAGCTGATCGTCCGCGCCATCGGCAGCGCCCGCTTCCAGCACGTGCAGCAGAAGATGGCCGAGCTCGTCGTGGTGCTCGAGACCCTCAAGGCGCTCCTGACGCGAGCGGAGGAGCGGGCCGCGCCCGACGCCAACGGCACGATGACCCCGGACCGCGCCACCATGGACGTGGCGCGCGCCTACTTCCCGCAGGCGTACCCGCGCATGGTGGAGATCCTGCAGCTCCTCGGCGCCAGCGGCATGATCATGCTGCCGAGCGAGGGCGAACGCGCAGGCCCGATGGCCGACGCCATCGACAAGTACCTCCAGGCCGGCACGTTGGCCGCGGGGGAGCGCCTCAGGCTCTTCCGGCTGGCGTGGGACATGACCATCTCCGCCTTCGGCGGCAGGCAGAACCTGTACGAGAAGTTCTTCTTCGGCGACCCCGTCAGGAACGCGGCGGCGCTCTACCACGCCTACGACATGAGCGGGCCGCTGGAGCTCGTCGAGCAGTTCCTGACCGGCGAGGAAGGCGGCGGCGACCCCTGAGCCGCCGGCGCCCCGGCGGGTAGGTGGCTCCACACACCACCAGGGTAGTAGTCTCGTGGCAACATCGGGTCTAGAGTCCGTAGACTGGCAAGCCACGGCCGGCGGTGCTCTCCGCTCGCCCACTCGCTCGCACTCGCCTCGTGGAGGGAACCATGCACCAGACCGTCGGCCGCACCACCGTCTTCTCGCTGCTCGCCCTGGCCCTGGTCGCCTGGGCCCTCATCACCCCCGCCTCCGCCGGTCACGGCCTGGCCCTCGCCCAAGAGGGCGTCCTGCGCATCGGCGCCGTCGTCTCAAGCACCGGCCCCTCCGCCGCCCTCGGCGCCAGCGAGGCGCACACGCTCGCCATGCTGGCGAGCAGCCTGGAGGGCAGGAGCGGAGTGCGGCTCGAGCTGGAGGTCCTCGACGACGGCTCCGACGTGGCGACCGCCGTCGAGCTCGTCACCGACCTGCTCGCCAAGAACGAGGTCGACGCCATCATCTGCTGCACCCGCTCGGAGGCGTCGCTGGCCGTCGTGGCGCCCATGCAGGCCGCCCGCGTGCCCCTCATCAGCCTCGCCGCCGCCGCGCCCATCGCCAACCCGGCCGAGTCGCGGCGCTGGGTCTTCTCCACCACCCCGCCCGACAGCCTGATCCTGCAGGGCGTGGTCGCCGACATGCAGGCCCGCGGCGTGACGGACATGGCGTTCCTGGGACTAAGCGACGCGTTCGGCGAGAGCGGCCTCGTCGAGCTGCAGCTGCTGCTGCCCGGAAGCGGCATCCACCTGGACCAGGCGGTGCGCTACGACTCCGGCGCCAGCTCCTACACGGCGCCCGCGCTCGCCGCCATCCTGTCGCGGCCGCAGGTCGTGCTGGTGTGGGGCATCGTCGACGACTCCGCCCGCATGGTGCGCGAGCTGCGCGACCGGGGCTTCGGGGGCGACATCTACGTCAGCCACGGGGTGGGCAACGACCGCTTCATCGAGCTGGCTGGCCCCGCCGCCGAGGGCGTCCGCCTCGCGGTCGGACCCCTGCTCGTCGCCGCCGACCTGGCCGCCAACGCGCCCACGCGCGACGTGGCCCTCGCCTACGCGCGCCAGTACGAGGCCGCGTACCCCGGCGAGAGCGTGACGACGTTCGGCGGTCACGCCTACGACGCCGTCATGGCGCTGGCGCACGCCGGCGACTTCGCTCAGGAGCGGGGCGCCCTCGCGACGAAGGACATCGTGGTCAAGCGCCTGGCGCTGCGCGACGCCCTCGAGGGGATGGGCCCGTTCGTCGGCGTGGGCGGGGTGTTCGACTTCACCGGCACCGACCACCAGGGGCTCGACGCCAGGGCCTACGTGGTGGCCCAGATAAAGGACGGCGCCTGGCACCTGGCGGACTGACCCCGCCGCGGGCGCGCTAGGCCTCAGCCGATCGGGCTCTCCAGGCCGGCAGCGCGGCGGTAGAGCATGAGCTGACCGAGGTGGTACGTCTCGTGCCACGCGAGGAACGCCAGGCGCTCCTGCACGCTGCGCTTGCCGGCCGAGGAGGCAAGCAGGCCGGGCGTCAGCTCCGCGACGGCCTGCTGCAGCGGGGGGTTGGCGAGGTCGTAATCCCTCAGCTGCTCCGTAAGCGGGCGGGTCGCGGCGCCCGCCGCGTCGCTGCCGTACCCGAACGCCTCGTCGTCGGCCTCCGCGCGCACCGGGTCGCGGCCCATGGTCCGCAGCATCTCGTCGCGGTTGGCCACGAGGTGACCCACCAACCAGTTCATGTGGCTGCCGCCCGGCACGAGCGGCCGCAAGGCGGCGTCCTCGGGCACGCCCGCGGCCAGCTGGGCGACCATGCGGTAGTTGCGGGTGAGGGTGTCGGCGAGCGCGGCGCGGAACGCGGCGGCGGCCTCGGCCGTCGGGGCGGCGGTTGCCTGCGTGTCGGTCATGAAGATCACCTCGTGAGGAAGGAACGGAGCGTGGCCATGTCGCGGGCGTGGCCCTGGTCGTCGTCGCCCATGGGCGTCTCGAGGATCTTCGGGACGGAAGCGAGCCGCACGTCGTTGACGATGCGCGCGAAACAGGCCGCGCCGATCTCGCCCGCGCCGATGCTCTCGTGCCGGTCCTTCCTCGAGCCGAGCGGATGCTTGGAGTCGTTCAGGTGCACGCACAGGAGCCGCTCCAACCCGATGTGGCGGTCGAACTCCTCGAGCGTCGCCTCGTACCCCTCCTCCGTGCTCACGTCGTAACCCGCCGCGAAGGCGTGGCAGGTGTCGAGGCAGACGCCAACGCGCTCACGCTGGTCGAGCAGCTCGAGCATGCGGCCGAGCTCCTCGAAGCGCGCGCCCAGGGTGGTGCCCTGCCCGGCGGTGTTCTCCAGCAGCACCATGGTGGCGACGCCCGCCGTGCTAGCCAGCACCGCGTCCAGGTTGCGCGCCACCAGCTCGGTGCCGGCCTCGAGCCCCGCCCCCAGGTGCGCCCCGGGGTGGAACACCAGCGCGCCCACTCCCAGGGCGCCGCAACGGCTCAGCTCGTCGGCGAGGCCCGCGCGCGACTTCTCCTGCACGCCCTCGTCGCTGGAGGCGAGGTTGATGAGGTAGGCGGCGTGCGCCGTGACGGGCCAGGCGTGCTCGGCGTGGGCGGTCACGAACCGCGCCACGTCGGTCTCGTGGAGCGCCTTGGCCCGCCACTGGTTGGGGCTCTTCACGAAGATCTGCACGGCCGTGCAACCGATAGCCGCGCCGCGGTCGAACGCTGTGTAGGGGCCGCCGGCGGTCGAGACGTGAGCGCCTATCAGTGCCATGAGGGCGAGTCTACCCAAGGCGGCGGGGTCCGCCGGGCGTTGATAGACTTGCCCGCGTGATCCGGGACCTCATCACAGACCCGACCCCCGAGGAACTGGTCGACTTCCTCGACGCGCACCTGCGCACCGGCGCGGAACTCGTGCAGGTGGTGGGCGCCTGCGAGGTCCTCTACAGCGGCCGCGCCGCCAGCGTGGCCGAGGCCGGCGACTACCTCGTCCTCCTCAAGGCCGACGGCAGCGTGCAGGTGCAGGGGCCGCGCGGCGTGAAGCCCGTCAACTGGCAGCCGCAGACCGACGACGTGCGCACCTCGCTCGAGGACGGTTGGGCCGTGCTGGTGGCGGAGCGCTTCAACCCCCCCGAGTTCGTGCGCATCGCGTTCCAGGCGCCGGCCCTCGCGGCCGCGTTCGTGCTGGAGGAGAACGGCGCCTTCGTGCTGATGGGCAGCGAGGCCGACATGCAGCGCGCCCTCGCGCGCGACCCGAGCGTGATCGAACCCGGGCTGGAGGTGCTCGAGCTCGAGCTCCCCACCGAGGTGGGCGGCATCGACCTGTTCGCGCGCGACCGCGAGGGGCGGCTGGTGGTCGTCGAGCTCAAGCGCGGCAAGGCCAACCACGAGGCCGTCCACCAGCTGGAGCGGTACGTGGCGAGCGTGCGCGCGAAGTACCCCGGCGAGGTCAGGGGCGTGCTGGCGGCGCCCGCAGTCACCGCGCCCGCCCTCAACCGCCTCGGCGCCCTGGGCCTCGAGTTCCGCGAGGTCACGGCCCTGCCGGGGGCGGCCGAGGAGGCGGCGCTCCAGCCCGGACTGTTCGGCTGAGGTTCCGCCGCTCCGCGGATGAACTTGGTAACGCCGCCGGGCGGCCACGGCGGATTAGACTCTAGTTCCATGCCGTTCTTCCGCAAGGATCCATTCGGGCGCGCCTGGGTGCTGCTCTCGCCGGAGCGGGGGCTCGAGCCCTCGGACTTCGGCAGCGTGGCGCAAGCGCCCGAGCGGTCGCGGCTCTCACCGGGCGCCGACGCGGCCGCCACCGAGATAGCGGCCGTCCGTCCGGCCTCCTCGCAGGCGGGCGGGCCCGACTGGCGCGTCCGCGCGCTGACTCACCCAGCGCACCTGGTGAGCGCCAGGCCCACGGTGACCGACGCGGGGGACGAGCTGTTCAAGCAGGCGGCGGCGTACGGCTACCACGAGATAATCGTCGAGCACCCCGACGCGCGCCAGCGGCTCGAGACCATGCCAGCCGAGCACCTGACCGAGGTGCTGCGGTTCTTCCGGGAACGCGTGGCCGTGGCGGCGGCCCGGCCCGGCATCGCTCACGTGCAGATAACGCGCAGCGTCGGCCGGGCGGCGGGGGCCGCCTACGACCACCCTCACTCGCAGCTCCTCGCCGTGCCTGTCACCAACCGCTGGGTCGAGGAGGAGGTGGCGGTGGCGGCCGAGTACCACCGCGACCACGGCCGGTGCCTGTTCTGTCAGGTGTTGGAGCGCGAGCTGGCCGAGCGGCAGCGGGTCGTGACGCAGAACGACGCCTACGTGGCCATCGCGCCGTTCGCCGCCAAGACGCCCTTCGAGACGTGGGTCCTGCCGCGTCACCACGCGAGCTCCTACGCCGCCGTGGCCGCCAACACCCTGCCGGCGCTGGCGGAGCTCCTGCAGGCCCTCGTGAGCGCCTTCAACGACGCACTCGACGCCCCGCCATACAACCTCATGCTCCACATGGTGGTGGAGGAGGGGCGCCCCGACTACCACTGGCACATCGAGCTGCTGCCGCGCCTGACCAACCAGGCGGGCTTCGACTGGGGCACGGGCTACTTCGTCAACCCGACCATGCCGGAGGACGCCGCCCGCTTCCTGCGCGAGGCGCTCGCCATGCGCGAAGTGCGCGCGTGACCGAGGGCGCCAGCCAAGCCGGCCCCGACGGACGGTGGGCGGAGGCGGCAGCTAGCCAGGCCGGCCCCGGCGGGCGGCGGGCGAACCCGGCGGACGACCCGGCGGGGGCCGATCACGGCGCGGCGCCCCGGCGCGCCAGGCTCAACCTCGTCATCGTGATCGTGGCGACCGTGGGGGTCCTACAGCTCCTTTACCTCAACTGGGTCGAGAGCGACCGGATGCTCGTGCTGCGCCGCGACGTCGCCCGGCTCGAGGCGGACGTGGGGCGCCTCCAGGCCGAGGAGCGCGTCCTGCTCGACGTCGCTGCCCACGGCGACGACCTCGCCTTCCGCGAGCAGCTCGCCCGGCTCCAGGGCTTCATCGGCCCCGACGAGCTGCGGGTCGTGACCTCGCCGCTGGTCGGCGCGGACTAGCGACGGCGCGGCGGTCGCGGCCGGCGCGCCCGCAGGCGCGCCCGCAGGCGCGCCCGCAGGCGCGCGCGAGCGCTTGCGTCGGGGCCGCGGTATCCTGGCCGCCAGCGAGAGGCAGGAAGGGACCACCGCGTGGCCGACGACACCATCACCTGGATGAACGAGCTCACCGCCGAGATGGAAGAGAGGCGCAAGCGGGTCGAGGCGGGGGGCGGCGAAGCGCGGCTCGCCAAGCAGCGCCAGGGGGGCAGGTTGACGGCGCGCGAGCGCGTGACGGCGCTGCTCGACGAGGGCAGCTTCGTGGAACTCGGTGTGTTCGTCGCGCACCGCGGCGGCGACCTGATGGACGGCGTGGCGGCGCCCGGCGAGGGCGTGGTCACGGGGCACGGAACGGTCAACGGCCGCACCGTCTTCGTGTTCTCGCAGGACTTCACCGTCCTGGGCGGCAGCCTCGGCAAGATGCACGGCCAGAAGATCGCCAACGTGATGGACCTGGCGGTCCGCACGGGCGCCCCCATCGTGGGCCTGAACGACTCGGCCGGGGCCCGCATCCAGGAGGGCGTCGATTCGCTGTCGGGCTACGGCGACGTGTTCTTCCGCAACGCCCGCTACTCGGGCGTCGTGCCGCAGGTCTCGGCCATCCTCGGTCCGTGCGCCGGAGGCGCGGTCTATAGCCCCGCCATGACGGACTTCGTGCTCATGACCCGCGCGACGTCATACATGTTCATCACCGGACCCGAGGTGATCAAGTCGGTCACCAAGGAGGACGTGACGCTGGAGGCGCTCGGCGGCGCCGACGTGCACGCCAGGCTCTCCGGGGTCGCGCACCTCGAGTGCGCCGACGACGCCGAGGTGCTCCGCGCCGTGCGCGAGCTGCTCGCCTACCTGCCGCAGTCGGCGCGGGAGAAGCCGCCGCTGCGCCCCACGCAGGACCCGGACGGCCGCGAGACGCCCGAACTGCTGGCCGTGGTCCATCCCGACCAGCGGCGGCCCTACCCCATGCACGACGTGGTCAAGGGGGTGGTCGACGACCGCCGCTTCCTCGAGATCCAACCCGACTACGCCAAGAACATCATCGTGGGCTTCGCGCACCTTGGTGGGCAGGCCGTGGGCGTGGTGGCCAACAACCCGCGGCACCTGGCCGGCACGCTCGACATCGACGCGTCGGACAAGGCCGCGCGCTTCATCCGCACCTGCGACGCCTTCAACGTGCCGATCGTCACCTTCGTCGACGTGAGCGGCTTCATGCCGGGTGTCGCCCAGGAGCACGCCGGCATCATCCGGCACGGCGCCAAGATGCTGTACGCCTACGCGGAGGCCACCGTCCCGAAGGTCACCCTCATCGTGCGCAAGAGCTACGGCGGGGCGTACCTGGCCATGAACTCGCGCGACATGGGCGCCGACGTGGTGCTGGCGTGGCCCACCGGCGCCGTCGCCGTCATGGGCGCCGAGGGCGCGGCCAACATCATCTACCGGCGCGACATCCAGCAGTCCAAGGACCCGGCGGGCACGCGCGCGGCGCGCATCGCCGAGTACAAGCGCCGCTTCGACAACCCGTACGTGGCGGCCGAACGCGGCTACATCGACGACGTCATCGACCCGAAGGACACGCGGCGCCGGCTCATCGCCAGCCTGCGGATGCTTGCCAACAAGGAAGTCGCCCTGCCGTTCAAGAAGCACGGCAACATCCCCCTCTAGGGGCCCGCGCGGCCGGACCCACGGCGCGCCGCGGCGGTCCGGAGTGAGGCGTCGCGGCGCGCCGGTGTGGAGAAAGCGTCCGCCGCGCGCCCGGGCGTCGTATACCCTGTGCAGCGAGACCGGGGGCTCGGCGGCCCGGGCGGCCGCGTGACACGGGACCCACGCGGTCGCGGACCCGGCGACACCGGTCGGGGGCGCCGCTGGAGGAGAGAGGACGAAGTGGACTCCGCGCTGCACGTCAGCGTGAGCAGCGAGGGGGTGCTCGAACAGCTCCCGGCGGCCACCTGGACCGTCGACACGCGCCTGCGCCTGACGGCCTTCAACGGCGGCAGCCTGGTGCCGCCAGAGCTGGCCCGCGCGATCCGCCCCGGCGGGTCGATACGGCTGATCGCCCACGCGTTCGGCATCGACGCCTCGGCGTTGGCCGCCTACTCGCGGGCGTTGGCAGGCAGCGAGGCGAACCTCCTGGTGAGCGTCGCCGGGCGCGACTTCAAGGTGAGCCTCTCGCCGCTGCTGGGGGGCGACGGCGCCGTCGTAGGCGTCGTCGGGCTGGCGCTCGAGGTGACCCAGGACGCGCGCGAAGCGGAACGGCTGCGGCACGAGGCGGCGTTCGGAGGGGCGCTGTCGGACTTCCTGGGGCACGTCGTGCGGCGCCGGTTGGAGGGCGACTTCTACGAGCGGGCCCTGCAGGCGGTCCTCAAGGTGGCGCCGGGAGCGCGGGGCGCCGCCCTGTGGCTCCGCTCGGATGACGGGCTATACCGCGTCGTGGCCGGTGTCGGCGCGGCGCCACACGCCTCGCTGGAGGGCGCGCTCACGGGCGCGTACCTCGACCTGGCGGCCGGGTTGGGCGGCGAGCCTCACGACCCGGCGACGACCCCAACCGCGATCGCCATGTGCGTGCCGGTCGTGGTGGACGGCGCGACCAGTTCGTATCTCTGCCTCTACGGCGCGGGGGACGGCACCGCGTTCGACGAGCGCGCGCGCCGGTACGTTCAGCTCTTCGCGATCGAGCTGGCAGCGCTCTTCGAGCACGTCGACATGCAGCGCACCCTGCGCGACAAGCGCGCGAAGCTTGAGCGCCTCGGCTCCGAGTACAAGGCGCTCGCCGAGTTCAGCGCCGGCATCGAAGGCCTCGACGACATCGCCGAACTCATCGAGTTCGGGCTGCAGCACCTGCTCGAGGTGTTCCGGTTCGACACTGCCATGTTCACCGAGGTGCGCGGCGGCGAACTCCACTTCACGCACCTCCGCGGCGTCACCACCCCCGCGCTGACCGCCACGCTCGAGGCGCCGCAGCCGGTGGGCGCCGGCATCAACGGGCGCGTGGCGGCGACGGGCGAGCCGCTCTACGTCGACGACTACCCGGCGTGGCCCTCCCACCACGCGCCCTACCTCGCCACCGGCGTGCGCAGCATGCTGGCCCTCCCCGTGCGCATCGGGGGGCGCGTCACGCACACGTTGGCGTTCGCCACCCTCGACCGGCGCGCCGCCCTGGACGACAACGCCGTGCGGATCGCCGGCACCTTCGTGAAGCGCCTCGAGAACGCCTTCGAGCGCGTGCAGCACCTGGACGAGATCAAGGCGACGCGCGAGGCCACCTTCCGCGCGCTCGGCGTCGCGCTCGAGCACCGCGACCTCGAGACGCACGGTCACACTGACCGCGTGGTCGCCCTGTCGCGGCGCTTCGCGGCCGCCATGGACCTGGACGCCGAGGAACAGCGCGCGCTCGTGTGGGGCGCCTACCTGCACGACCTGGGCAAGCTGGCCGTGCCCGACGCCATCCTCCTGAAGCCGGGACGGCTGACCGAGGACGAGTTCGCGGTCATCCGCCGCCACACGCTCTTCGGAGCGGAGATGCTGCGGGACATCCCGTTCCTCCCTAGCGGGACGCGCCAGGTGGTGCTGAGCCACCACGAGCGGTGGGACGGTACCGGCTACCCGGAGCGCCTTCGCGGGGAGGCCATCCCGCTCTTGGCCAGGATGTTCAGCCTCGTCGACGTGTACGACGCGCTCACCAGCGAACGACCCTACAAGCGCGCCTGGAGTCACGACGAGGCGGTCCGGGAGCTCGAGCGGCAGGCTGGGGCGCAGTTCGAGGCGGCGCTCGTGCCGCACTTCCTGAGGACGGTAACTGCGACCGAGCCGTAGCGCGTCATCGGCCAGGACGCCCCGCGCGCCCGTGTGACATGGCGGCGGTGGGGCGCCGAGCCCGTGCCATACTGCTCTAGCCGGTCACCCACGTCGGGCGCTCGCGGCGCCGGAGGGCGTCCGTCCGGACGGGAGCGACGGTCCGGAGGTGCGCATGGCTGGGAAGGGTCCGACACGCAAGGCCACCAAGAAGGGGGCGGACGGGGCGGAACAGGCCGAGGGCCGGTTCAGCGCCGAGGAGCTCGCGGCCATGAAGGAGCGGGCGCTGGAGCTCAAGCAGGAGGCGCGCCGCGCCAAGCGCGGCGCGAAGGACGACGGCGAGAAGGAGCTCCTCGCCAAGGTCGCCGAGATGGAGGCGCGCGACCGCGCGCTGGCCGAGAAGGTGCACGGGGTGGTAACGGCGCACGCCCCCGGCCTCACGCCGCGCACCTGGTACGGCATGCCGGCCTACGCGAAGGACGGGAAGGTCCTGCTCTTCTTCCAGGCCTCCGCCAAGTTCAAGGTGCGCTACTCCACGCTGGGGTTCAACGACGGGGCCGCGCTCGACGAGGGCAGCATGTGGCCGGTCGCCTACGCGCTGCGCGAGTGGACGCCGGCGGTCGAGGAGCGCGTCGTGGCGCTCGTGACGCGCGCGGCCGGCTGAGCCGGGGTCGCCGCCGAGAGGGCGCCCGCGCCGGTCAATCGACCTCGCGCAGGTCGCTCATGAGCTGCCAGCCCACGCCTTGCGGCGTGGCGTTCAGGTGGGTCTCGAGGCGCTCGGCGGCCGAGCGCAGGAACTCGGCGGGGTCGTGGCCGGGCTGCACGATGGCCAGGACGGTCAGCTGGTAGACGACCTGCGTGGCGCTGGGGGTGCCGTCGTCGAAGAACGCGAACGGCGCCGACGGCATGGCGTCGAGGAGCAGGTGGACGTCGGGTCCGAGCGTGGCGGGCAGCAGCGCCGTCATGTCGAGCGAGGCGCCACGCGGGTGCCACAGGTAGCCCTGGATGAGCCTGAAAGCCCTCGGCGTGGTGCCTGTGGGCTCCCACAGGGCGCGGTCGTCGCCCACCTGCTCGACGTACGCGCGGTCGTCGTCCGGTCGGCTCATGCTGGCGGGAACGCCGCCGGGAGTGGGAGGTCCGGCAAGGTCTCGCGCCAGCGCGCCGCGAAGCCGGGGATGTCGTCCAGCAGCAGGCCCACGAAGCCAAGCTCGCGGCAGGCCGCCACGTTCACGGGGTTGTCGTCGACGAACAGTATCGCCGAGGGCGGCAGGTTCAGCGCGGCGCTCAGGGCCGCGTAGGCGGCCGGGTCCGGCTTGCGGGCGTGGATCTCGTTGGAGAACACGAAGGCGTTCACGCGGCGCATGCGCGGGTCGTCGCGCACCAGGTCGCAGAGCTCCGGCACGTTGTTCGAGAGCACGCCCACGGTGAGGTCCGCCGGCAGGGAGGCGAGCAGGTCGTACATGGCCGCCCGCTCACGCACGGCGCCGAGGAAGGTGGCGCGGAACTCGGTCAGGTTCGACGGGCCCCCAACCGCCGCCTGGAAGCGCGCGTGGAACTCGGGCAGGTCGATGAGGCCCAGCTCGAACTCCTCCATGAGGCGCAGGTAGTGAGGCTCCACCGCCGCCGCGGGCAGGCCGTGCAGCTCCGCCAGGCGGGCGTGCGCGGTGGAATCGAAGGTCCCCTCGGTGAAGACGCCGCCCCAGTCGAAGGCGATCGCCTCGAGCCCGGCCGGCAGGGAGCGCGTGGCGCTCACGGGCGGCCGCGCGTGTGCGAGCCCCACACGAACCCCTTGTCCTCGCTCGAGAACCACTGCAGGAACGTCACCACGAACGGGATGCCGAACGCCGCCACCCCCGCCACCTTCATGATCACCCCGCCGATCTGCTGGTCCTCCAGCACGGCCAGCCCGAAGGCGCGGGTGGGCATGTTGGCGTAGGCGGCGTAGAGCGGCTCGGGCGAGAACGTGATGCCCGCGAAGATGGGCCACTGCGCCACCGGCAGCAGGAACAGGTAGGCGGCGCGCACGATGAACGGTGGTCGCGGCAGCTCCGCGATGGGGCTCATGACCGGCCACCAGACCATGAGGGCCGCGAAGAGGATGATGACGTGCACCGTGTGGTGAAGCGACGTGTTGGTGAGGGCCAGGTCGTAGACGGGCGGGAGGTGGTACACGGACATGACCAGCGTGAACACCGCGAACGTGGTGAGGGGGTGGAGGACCACCCTCATGACGGGCAGCATGCGGCGGTTGGCGAGCGACGCGCGCAGTAGCCACTTCGGCGTGCCGGCGAGGATGATGGGCGCGATGGCGTAGGTGAGCAGCAGGTGCTGCACCATGTGCGCCGACAACAGGTACCGTTCCGCCAGGTCGTGGAGCGGCGACCCCTCGTTGAGGAACAGGGCGAGCAGCCCGACCCCGAAGACGACAGCGTGGCGCGTGGGGTAGGGCTCGCCGGGGGCTATGCGGCTGCGCAGGGGTCCGATCGAGAGGTAGTAGGCCACGGCGGCCGTCGTGATGATGCCGAGGAGCACGGGCTCCAGTTGCCAGTCCAGGTAGAGCATCTCGCAGATGTCCCTCTCGCGCGGTCGCGCTGCCGCCGCCTTGTGGGTGGCCTTGGGCGCGCGGGGCCGGTGGGGCGTGGTGCCATGCTAAACCCAAACCGAGCACGGCGGGTGTCGCCGTGCTCGGCCGGTTGGTGGGGTGGGTGGAGCGTCAGTTCAGGCCCAGCGCCTCGCGGTGAGCGTGCACGTCGGCGGCGGACAGACCGTCGCCGCGGCGCGCCTCGACGTCGGCGGCCACGTACGGCGTGAAGCCGGCGGGCGCGTCGCCCCAGGCGGTGAGGGCGTGGTTGAGGGCGTCGGCGATGTCGCCGTCGGCGAGGTGACCCCAGGCCGGCATGACGCCGTTGAAGGTGCCGCCGTTGACCGTGATCTGGCCCTGCAGGCCGAAGATGACCGTGTCGAGTAGGTACTTGCGGCCGCCGTCCAGGGCGTACACCTCGGCGGCGTGGCCCGCGAGCGGCGGGAACGCCGCGGGGATGCCCTGGCCGTTCATCTGGTGGCAGGCGGCGCAGTTGGCGTTGAACACGGCGGTGCCGTGCTCGGGGTCCCAACTGACGGCGGCGGTCTCGGTCTGCGGCGTCTCGGTCTCGGCCGTCTCCGTCGTGGCGGTCTCCGTCGCGGCCGTCTCGGTCGCGGCCGCTGCGGCCTGCGGCGCTTCCCCTTCGGTCGCGCCTGGCTGCGTGGCGGCGGTGGCGGCGGCGGTCTCCGGCATGGTCACGCTGTAGGTGGAGGCGTCGTTGCCTGCCTTGGGCGCGGCGATCTCGATGCTGCGGTCGGTCGGGCGCGGGGTGTCGGCGATCTGGGCCGGGGTGCGCGAGGCGCCGCCGGTGCGCACGTTCTCGAGCAGCGCCTCGGGCACCTCGGCGTGCGCCGCCTGGCCGGCGGCCGCGTTGGCGGGCTTGGTGGCCGCCACGGCGCGGGGGAGGATGAACATGGCCGTCAGCCCCACGAAGGTGGCCAGGGCGATGAACATGCCGCTGGAGAAGAAGCCCGAGTAGGTGCGGTCGTCGTCCTTCAGGTGCATGAAGAACATGACGACCATCACGAACTTGACCACCGACAGCGTGACGAGCCAGAAGAGCGTCCAGCTGGGCCCGAGCCACGCCTGCGGGTACTCGACGAGGGCGAACTCGATGTAGGTGATGACGCCGAGGATAAGGGCGACGATCACGTAAGTCATAACGGAGGAGTGCTTGGTGTCTGCCATCAGTCCCTGACCCCGCTCACACGAATTCCACGAGGTAGACGACCGTGAAGATCACGATCCACACGATGTCGACGAAGTGCCAGTAGAGGCCCGCGATCTCCAGGTAGACGGCGTCCTTGGCGCTGGTCGGGCGCTTGTACGACGCGATCACCAGCCCGATGAGCCATATCACCCCGACCGTCACGTGTATGCCGTGCGTGCCCGTCAGGATGAAGAACGTCGTGCCGAACAGGTTCTGGTGCACGCTCAGGCCGGCGTGCGCGAAGTGCGTGAACTCGTAGACCTGGAAGCCCAAGAAGATGGCCCCGAACACGGCCACGCCCACCGTCCAGAGCCTGAACTTGCTCAGGTCGTTCTGCCTGAGCGCGTGGAGGCTGAGCACCATCAGGAAGCTCGACATGAGGAGCACGAAGGTGCTCACGGTGGTGAGGGGGATGTCGAACAGGTCCTGCGGGTAGGGGCCGACGAGACTACGGTTGCGGTAGGCGAGGTAGGTGCCGATCAGCGAGCCGAAGAACATGGTGTCGGACGCCAGGAACACCCACATCAACAGCTTGACGTCGGGCAGCTTGGTGGCGCGGTAGGGCGCCGCGTGAGCCGCGGCGGCGGGTTGGTTGGAGGCTTGGGCGCTCATGCGTGCTCCCCGGCGGCGTCCAGGTGGAGGTGCTGGCCACCCACCCCCTCGAACGCCCAGGCGAAGATCGTGAAGATGAAGAACAGCCCGCAGACGATGGCGAAGATGACGTTGTCGTAGACGAGGCCGTAGGCGCCGAGGGTGATGGCGAGCGCCGCGAGGATCGGGTACCAGGACTGGCCCGGGATGTGGACGCCCGCGGCGTCGTACGGCTTGCCCGCGTCAGGCGCCGGCGGCGTCACGTCCATCGACTCGGGGTGCTTGACGGCCCACACGGGATCGAGCGAGTTGACGACCGGCTGGACCTCGAAGTCGTAGTAGGGCGGGGGAGAGGCGGTGGCCCACTCGAGCGTGCGCCCGTCCCACGGGTCGTTGCCGGCCGGCTTGCCGCGCGTGAGGCCGTGGATGACCCCCGCGAGGACGAGGATGAGGCCCACGCCCATCACCCAGCTGCCGATGGTCGAGGCCATGTTCCACGGCTCGAGCCCCAGGCCCTCCGGGTACGTCTGGATGCGCCGCGGCATGCCGAGGAGGCCGGCGATGTGCTGCGGGAAGAAGATGCCGTGGAAGCCGAAGACGACGAACACCCAGGCGATCTTGCCGAGGCGGTCCGACATGAGCTTGCCGGTCATCTTGGGGAACCAGTAGTAGAGGGCCCCCAGGAACGCCAGCAGGGCGCCGCCCCCCATCACGTAGTGGAAGTGCGCCACCACGAAGTAGGTGTCGTGCACCTGGGCGTCGAAGCTCGGCATGGCGACCATGATGCCGGTGATGCCGCCGAGCGTGAACGTGACCAGGAATGCGATCACGTACAGGAGCGGGGTGGTGAACCTGATGCTGCCGCCCCACATGGTGCCGAGCCAGTTGAAGATCTTGACGCCGGTGGGGATCCCGATGACGAAGGACGTGAGGGAGAAGGCCGTGTTGACCACGGGGCCCAGGCCGGTGGTGAACATGTGGTGCGTCCACACCGCGAAGCCCATGAAGCCGATGAGGATGCCCGAGAGGACCATGATCGGGTAGCCGAACAGGGGCTTGCGGGAGAAGGTGGGCGTGATCTCGCTGATCACCCCGAAGGCGGGCAGGATGATGATGTAGACCTCCGGGTGACCGAAGACCCAGAAGAGGTGCTGCCACAGGATCGGTAGCGCGCCCGCCTCCTGCACGAAGAAGAGCGTGCCGAAGGTGCGGTCGAGGATGAGCTCGAGGAAGGCGATGGTGAGCGGCGGGAACGCGAAGATGATCATGAACGACGTGATGAGCATCATCCAGGCGAACACGGGCATGCGCATCATGGTCATGCCGGGGGCGCGCATGTTGACGATGGTCACGATCAGGTTCATGGCGGTACCCGTGGTGCCGATGCCGCTGATGAACAGGCCGAAGACGTAGAAGTCGACGCCCAGCCCGGGGTTGTGCGACAGCGACGTGAGGGGGGCGTAGGCGAACCAGCCGACGTCGGGCGCGCCGCCGAGGAAGAACGACGTGTAGATCATCAGCCCGCCGAAGGCGTACACCCAGTAGCCGAAGGCGTTGAGGCGTGGGAACGCCAGGTCGCGCGCGCCGATCTGCAGCGGCACGAAGTAGTTGGCGAGGCCGATGCCGAGCGGCATGATGGCGAGGAACACCATGCTGACGCCGTGCATCGTGAAGAGCTGGTTGAAGTGCTCCGGGCTCACCACGCGCATCTCGGGGGTGAGGAGCTGCAGGCGGATGAGGAACGCCTCGACGGCGGCGGCGCCCATGAACGCGAACGCCGTGCAGATGTAGAGGAGACCGAGGCGCTTATGGTCGACGGTGGTCAGCCACGAGCCGATGCCCGTGGTCCAGGTGGGCCTTACGAAGAGCTTCCCCCTCGTGCCGGCACCGATGGTGGGTTGCGTGGTGGCCATCAGTTGCCTCCCGTCGACGCCTGGGCCAGCGCGGTGGTGTCACCCTCGGCGCCCAGGCTCAGCAGGTAGGCGGCGATGGCCGCCGTCTCCTCGTCGCGCTTGGGGTCGTTGGCTTCCCAGAGGGTCGGCATGCGGTTGCCGGGCTTCACGGACTGCGGGTCGCGCACCCAGGCGGCGACGTTCTCGGGCGTGGCGTCCAGCACGCCGGCGCCCACGGTGTGGCGCAGCCCGAAGTTGGTCAGGTCGGGGAACTGCGGTTGACCGTAGTGCATGTCGGCCGCGTAGTTGCCGATGTTGTGGCAACCGATGCAGCCCTTGGAGGCCACGAGCTGGCGACCCTGGGCGACCTGGGGGTCGGCGGCGGCCTGCTGCACGGGCGGGTCCTGGAACTCGGCCACCCAGGCATCGAAGTCGGCCTGTTCCGCGACGACGACGCGGAAGCGCATGTAGGCGTGGGCGCCGAGGCAGAGCTCGGCGCACTGTCCGTGGTAGATGCCGGCGCTGCCCTCGTTCGTGTCGAACCAGAGCTGGTTGTCCTGGTTGGGGATCAGGTCGACCTTGCCGGCGAGGCGCGGCGCCCAGAAGGCGTGCACGACGTCGCCGGAGTTGAGGTGGAGGATCACGCGCTTGCCTTCCGGCACGTGCAGCTCGTTGGCGGTCGTGATGCCGAGGTCGGGGTACTCGAACTTCCACCACCACTGGTAGCCCGTGACGTGCACCACGATGTCGTCGGCCGTGGGCACCACGTGCGACTGCGTGCGGAACACCGAGCGCACGGTGGGGATGGCCACCATCACGATGATGATGACGGGGACGATGGTGAGGACCACCTCTATCGCCGGGTGGCCGTGGGACTGCACGGGCATCTTGTCGCCGGCGCGCCGCCTGTACCTGACGATGACGTAGACGAGGGCCCCGAACACACCCACCATCACCGGGATGCTCAGGTACCACGTCCACATGAACAGGTCCAGTTGGTCTTGGGCGACGCTGCCGACCGGCTTGAAGATCGATTGCCCGCCCTCGAACGAGCAACTGGCCAGTAGCGGCGCGAGAACGGCGACGGGCGATGCCCGCCACAACCACCTCATGGGCACGGTTCCCTCCTTGGGTCGTGAAACGGGGGCAGGCGAAGGGTAATTTGGCCCCAGAATCTGTGCGCTAATGTAGCACACGCCTGAGAAGCGGAATGGGTAGGAATTGCACGATGAAGTGCGGCGGGCGCGGCATGATGGCCGTTCCGTCCCGCGCCGGCGCTCACGCGCGGCTCACGCGACCCTCATCTACGGGCCGGGCTCGTCGCGGTAGGCGGCGGCCTCCAGGAGGTGCTCGGGCCCAACGTTCACCGCCCCGGCCAGGTCCGCCGCCGTGCGCGCCACGCGCAGCAGCCGGTCGTAGCCTCGCGCCGTGGGCCGCAGGCCGCGCACGATCCGCTCCAGCGCACGGGCGGCCTCGCCGTTCGGCCTGACGTGAGCGGCCAGCTCGCGGGTCGGCAGGTGCGCGTTCGCCGCGCCCTGGCGCTCCAGCGCCGCCGCGCGCGCCCGGGCCACGCGCGCCGCCACCGCCCCGCTGGACTCGCCGGGCGGGGCCGCCACCAGCTCGGCGTCGCTGAGGCGGGGCACGCGCACGCGCAGGTCGAACCGGTCGAGCAGCGGGCCGGAGAGCCGCCGCTGGTAGCGGACGACCGCCGCGGCCGAGCACGTGCAGGGCGGGCCGTCGTCGGAAGAGCCGTGGTGGCCGCACGGACACGGGTTGCGCGCCGCCACGAGCTGGAAGCGGGCGGGGAGCCGCACGCTGCCGCTGGCGCGCGAGATGGTGACCACGCCGTCCTCCAGTGGCTGGCGCAGTCCCTCCAGGACGGCGCGCGAGAACTCGGGCAGCTCGTCGAGGAACAGCACGCCGAGGTGCGCGAGGCTCGCCTCGCCCGGGCGCGCCACCCCGCCGCCACCGAGCAGGCCGGCCTGGGAGGCCGAGTGGTGCGGCTGCCGGAAGGGCGGCGAGCGCACCAGGGCGCCCGCCGAGCGCCCGGCGCTCGAGTGCACGCGTGTGACCTCGATGGCCTCCGCGTCCGTCAGGGGCGGCAGGATGCCCTGCAGCCGCCGCGCCAGCATGCTCTTCCCGGCACCGGGCGGCCCCGTCAGGAGGAGGTTGTGGCGCCCCGCCGCGGCCACCTCGAGGGCGCGGCGCGGCAGCGCCTGGGCGCGGACGTCGGCCAGGTCGGGGAGGTCGGGCGGGTCCGGCGCGGCGGCGGGCGCGGCGGCCTCCCAGGGCGCCAGCCTGGCTCGGCCCGTCAGGTGCGCGACGGCGGCCGCCAGGTTGGTGGGGGCGACGACCTCGACGCCCGGCACGAGCGCCGCCTCCCGCGCGTTGGCGGGCGGCGCGAGGACGCGGTGCGGTGCTCCGCTCTCCTCGGCCAGGGCGGCGGCGAGCAGCGCGACGGCCACGGCGCCGCGCGCGGGCCGGAGGCTACCGTCCAGCGCGAGCTCGCCGAACGCCACCGTGCGCTCGAGCGCCCGCAGCGGCACGCGCCGCTCCGCCGTCAGGAGCGCCAGCGCGATGGCGAGGTCCAGGGCGGGGCCCTCCTTGCGGACGTCGGCCGGGGCGAGGTTCACGAGGATGCGGCTGGGCGGCAGCGGCAGCCCCAGCAGCTTCAGGTTCGCCCGCACCCGCTCGCGCGACTCCTGGACGGCCGCGCCGGGGAGGCCGACGATGGTGAAGCTCGGGAGCCCGCCGCTGACGAACGCCTCCACCCTGACGGCGATGGCCTCCACTCCCAGGATGGTGGCGGACGTGACCGCGGCGAACATCGTGCCGCGACGCTAGCGCGCGGGCCGGGTCGTGGCCCCGGCCAGCCGGGCGGCTGCCGAGCGATCCTAGGCGGCCGCCGCCCGCCCCGCGCCAGGGCGCCGCCCGCCAGGGCGCACCTAGAGGGCGCACCCACTACGGTCCGCCCTGGCGCACGCCCTCGCCCCCGCGAAGGCGCGACCTCAGACGGCCTCGTGGGTGTACAGCCCGAACGTGTTGGGGCCCACGTGCGACGCGATGACGGCGCCGATCTCGTGATAGCCCCCGAAGCTGTAACTGATGCCCGCCTCGTCGATCGCGGCCCGCAGCCGCTCGGCCGCGGGCGGGTCCTGCACGTGGATGAGGTTGAGCACGACGGCCCCCTTGGCCGCCGCCACGTACGCCGCGAAGCGCTCGACCATCTCCTGCTGCGCCTTCTTGATGCCGCGGGCGCGGCTGAGCGGCCCGACCTTGCCCCCGTCGAGCGTCAGGAGCGGCTTCACGTTGAGGAGACTGCCCAGGAAGGCGGAGGCCTTCCCGATGCGGCCGTTCTTCTGGAGGTAGTCCATCGTCGCGACCGTGAACACCACGAAGTTGGTGTCGCGGATGCGCTCGAGCGCCCGGGTGATGGTGGCGAGGTCCGCGCCCTCCGCCCGCAGGCGCGAGGCGACGCGAACCATCTCGCCGTGACCGAGGCTGGCGGCCTGCCCGTCGAAGACGGTCACGGGCAGCCCCACCCCCTCCTTGGCGATGACCGCCGACTGGTACGTGCCCGAGATGCCGGACGAGATGGTGATGACGAGCACCTCGTCCGCCCCGGCCGCCGCGGCGCGCGCGTACGCCGCCGCGAACTCGGCGGGGCTCGGTTGGCTGGTGGACGGCATGCCGGCGCCGGCCGCCACGCCGGCGATGATGCGCGCGGGGTCGATCTCGAGCCAGTCCTTGAACGTCTGCCCCTGGAAGTGGACGTGCAGCGGCACGGCCTCGACGTCGAGCGCCTTCAGCTCGTCGGCCGTGAGGTCGCAGGTCGAGTCGGTGATGATGCTGAGTCTCATGCGGGGCTCCGTTACTGCGCGGCCGCCCGGTCGGGTCGGTGGCGCATCGAACTGGTGGTCGTCGTGACTGTCACGCCAGGATATCCGAGCCGAAGCCACCGCGCTCACCCGCGAGCGCCGACCGACCTGCCATGATGGTGGTCCATGCTCGAAGCCGTCTGGTGGTTGCTCACCCCGAGCACCCTGCTCGTCGTCCTCGTGCTGCTCGCGTTCGTGGCCGGTCGGCTGCGGGCAGGGCGGCTGGCGGGCGCGCTCCTGTTCGTGCCGCTGCTCGTGCTCCTCGCGCTCGTGCTCGCCCCGGTCGACGAGTACCTGGCGAACGGCCTCGAGAGCCGCGTCGCCGCCCCCGACCCCATGCCGGAGCGCGTGGACGGCGTGATCGTCCTGGGCGGAGCCGTCGAGTGGCGCATTAGCGCCGCGCGGGGGCAACTCGCCCTCGACGACGCGGGCGAGCGCATGCTGGCCGCGCTCGCGCTCGCCGAACGTTACCCCGGCGCCCGCTTCGTGTTCACGGGCCTCTTCGAGGACGCCCTGCGGCAGGAGTGGCGGGGCGCCGACGGCGCCGGCCTGCTCTTCCGGCGCGCCCTGGACGGGCACCAGGTGACGTTCCTCGGCGAGGCGCGCAGCACGTACGAGGAGGCCCTGCTGGCGCGGGAGCGCGTGGCGCCGGAGGTCGGGTCGACCTGGCTCCTCGTCACGAGCGCGCTGCACATGCCCAGGGCGCTGGCCACCTTCCGCACGCAGGGCTGGTCGGTGACGCCGTTCCCGGTCGACTACCGCTCGCTGCCGCCCGGCGCCTGGCGCGACGCCTGGCGCTTCGACCTGGCCGTCGGCAAGCGCCTGGCCGGGCTCGACCGGGTGGTGCGCGAGTGGGGCGCCTACCAGGTGTACCGGCGCAGCGGCCGGCT
>JACFNR010000014.1:28366-33308 GCA_019454765.1 Trueperaceae bacterium
GCGTGGATGGCCTCGCTGTGCGCCCTGAAGACGGGCACGCGCACGCAGGTGGCGCTGATGGCCAGGTGGGGCGCGTCGAGGATCTTGCGCGACTCGAGCGCCAGCTTGCGCTCCTCGCCGTTGTAGCCGTCGCTGCCGACGTCGGAATCGTGGCTGAAGAGGTTGAACGCGATCTGGTGCCTGAACTTGCGGGGGGTGGTCGAGGCGCCGAGAGGCTCGCCGCTCGGCGTGGTCCCGCCCGCCAGCACGGCGGCGGACTGCTCGCGCAGCTCGCCGATGCCGGCGGCGCCAGCGCCCGACACGGCCTGGTAGGTGGCGACCGTCGCGCGCCTGAGGCCGAAGGCGCGGTGGAGCGGCGCCAGCGCCATGAGGGCGATGATGGTGGAGCAGTTCGGGTTGGCGATCAACCCCCGGTGGCCGGCGACGGCGTGAGGGTTCACCTCGGGGATCACCAGGGGCACGCGCTCGTCCATGCGCCAGGCGCTCGTGTTGTCGATGACCACGGCGTGCTCGGCCCAGCGCCAGGCGTGCTCGCGCGACAGCGCGCCGCCCGCAGACGAGAAGACCACGTCGGCGCCGAGGTCGCCGCTCTCGGGAACGGCCTCCACCACGTGCTCCTCGCCCCGGAACCTCGCGGTCCTGCCGGCCGAGCGCGGCGAGGCGTAGAGCCTCAGTCCGCTGACCGGGAACGAGCGCTCCTCGAGTATGGCGAGGAGTTCCTGGCCGACGGCCCCCGTGGCTCCGACGATGGCGACGCGCATGCGGCGGAGTCTAGCACCAAGGCGGGCGGGCGCCAGGCAGTAGCATTACCTGCATGTCGCGTGTCCCGGGCCGCTGGCGGCGCATCGTCATCAAGGTTGGCACCAGTTCGCTCGTCGACGAGTCGGGCCGCATCGCGCCCCACAAGGTGTGGGCAGTGGCCCGCGGGGCGCAGGTGCTGGCCGCCGCCCAGGCCGGGCCGGCGCAGTTCGTCATCGTCTCCTCCGGCGCGGGCGCCGCGGGGCGCCAGCGGCTCGGCCTCAAGCTGCCGCTCACGCTGCCGGAGAAGCAGGCGGTGGCCGCCGTGGGGCAGGCGCTCCTCATGCTCGACTGGGAGCGCGCCCTCGCTCCCCTGCCCACGGCGCAGCTCCTCATCACGGCCAGCGACGTGCAGGAGCGCGAGCGGTACGTGAACGCCAAGAACGCGCTCGAGACGACCCTGGCGCTCGGCGTGGTGCCGGTGATCAACGAGAACGACAGCGTGGCGACGGCCGAACTGAAACTCGGCGACAACGACACCCTGTCCGCCTGGGTGAGCTACCTCGTGGACGCCGACGTCCTGATCATCCTCACGGACGTCGACGGCCTCTACGACGCCGACCCGCGCAAGGACCCCGCCGCCAAGCTCATCCCCGTGGTGAGGGACGTGGCGGCCGTGCAGGCGGCGGCGGGCGGGGCCGGTTCCCAGTCGGGGACGGGCGGCATGGCGACCAAGCTGAGGGCCGCGCGCATCGCCACCGGCGCCGGCATCGAGACCATCGTCCTCGGCGGCGGCGGCGCGGCGCTGGAGGCGCTGGCGCGCGGCGAGGAGCGCGGCACGCGCTTCCTGGCGGCCGAGCACGTCCCCGCCCGCAAGGCGTGGATCGCGAACCAGCCGGTGCGGGGCGCGCTGGAGGTCGACGCGGGCGCGCTGCGCGCGCTCGAGGGGGGCAAGAGCCTCCTGCCGGGCGGCGTGACGGCCGTGGAGGGCGCCTTCACGTTCGGCGACGCCGTGGAGGTGCGGCACGCGGGGGCGAGGGTCGGGGTGGGGCTCACCAACTACGGCTCCGACGCGGCCCGGCGCATCATCGGCAGGCACACGCGCGACATCGCGCTGCTCCTCGGCCACAAGGACTACGACGAGGTCATCCACCGCGACAACCTCGTGCTGGGGAGCGCGCCCACCGGCCGGTGATAGCATTCCCGCCATGAACGTGAGGTCCCAGCTCGTGTACGTGGCGGTGGTCATCACCTTCGCGCTCGGACTGGCGGGGCTCGTCAACCCGCACTTCACGGCGCGGCTGCTCGGGCTCGACGTCGTCGACCCGCGCGGCCTCAGCCAGGTGCGCGCCACGTTCGGCGCCCTGCACCTGGCGCTCGGCGCCGTGATCCTGCGCGGCACCCTCAGGCGCCCGGGCGCCCGCTCGTACCTGCGGGCAGGAGCGCTCCTCGTTGGCGCCGTCTTCGCGGGGCGGCTCCTGTCGGTGCTCGTGGACGGGGTCGTGACGCTCGTCAACGTCCTGTTCCTGCTGAGCGAGGGGGTGGCCCTGACGGGCGTCCTGCTCGCCCTCCTCGGCGCCGGGCGGCCGCGGCCGCGGCCGCGGCCGCCCGAGGACGCTGCCGGCAGGTGACGGGGCTCCCTGACGGCACGCGCCTCGCGCCCCCGGAGCTCGCGGCGGGGCGCGAGCTCGCGTTGGCGCGCTTGCGCGAGCTGTACGGCTCGTGGGGCTACCTGCCCGTCGAGGTGCCGGCGCTCGAGCTCTTCGACGCCCACCACCCGCGCGAGACGCAGGCCTTCAAGCTGACGGACCGCGGGAGCGACGTGTTGGCGCTCCGCTCCGACTTCACCCCGGCGCTGGCGCACCTCGTTTCCACCACCTACCCGGCGGTGGCCGGCGGCGCGCACCACCCGCTGCGGCTCCGCTACGCGGGCACCGTCTGGCACGCCAACCACCCCGACCTGGCCGGCGCGCGCGAGTTCACGCAGGTGGGCATCGAGCTCGTCGGGGTCAGCAACGCGCGCGCCGACGCGGAGATCATCCACCTGGCGCGCGAGTCGGTGCGCGCCGTCGGGCTGGTGCCGCGCCTCGAGGTCGGGAACCCGGCCTACGTGCGGGCCCTCCTCGAGGCGGCCGCCGTCCCGCGCGAGCAGGAGCCGACCCTCGCCGACGCCATCGACCGCAAGGACCGCGCCGACGTGCTCGCGCTCGTCGGCGCGTTGGGCCTCACCGGGCGCGCCGCCGAGGCCATCGTCCGCGTGCCCGACCTGTACGGCGACGAGTCCGTGCTCGACGAGGCGCGCGCCCTGGCGCCGAGCGACGCCGCCCTGCAGGCCGTCGACCGGCTCGAGGGGGTGCTGGCGGAGTTCGAGGACGCCTCGGAGCTGCTGCTCGACCTCGGGCTGGCGCGCCGCCTGAGCTACTACACGGGCGTGACCTTCCGCGCCTTCACCTTCGATTACGGCCAACCGCTGCTCGGCGGGGGCCGCTACGACGGCGCCCTGCTGCCCTACGCGGCGGGCTTCTCGCTGGGACTCGAGCGCCTCATGGAGGCCGTGCCCGCCGCCGGTCCCGTCGACCTCGCTCCGCTGGTGCTCACCCTAGACGACCCCGCCGCGCGCCGGCTGCGGGCGGCGGGGGTGAGGGTGGCGCGCGCGCTGGCGGCGGAGCCCGCCGCCGCCGAGGCCGAGGCGCGCGCGGCGCGCGTGCCGTTCCTCCTCGTCGCCGGGGAGCTGCGGACGGTCGGAGCGCCGAGCGCTGAGGTCGAGGCGCGCCGGCGCGAGCTCGCGGCGCTCCTGGCCGCGCCGGGCGAGGGCGAGGCGTGAGCGCCCAGGCGCTGGTGCTCGCCCTGCCGAAGGGGAGGGTGCTCGAGGACGCGCTGGCGGCGCTGCGGGCCGCCGGACTCGAGCTGACGATGAGCGAGGACGAGCGCGCCCTGCGCCACGACGGCCCCGGAGCGACGGTGCTCGTGATGCGCAACGCCGACGTGCCCACCTACGTCGAGCTGGGCGTCGCCGACGCCGGGGTGGTCGGCCGCGACGTGCTGCTCGAGCACGGCAGTCGGCTGTACGCCCCGGTGGACCTGGGCTTCGCGGCGTGCCGCCTCTCGCTCATCAGGCCGGCGGGGGCGAGCGGCCCCGTGCGGCGCGTGGCCAGCAAGTACCCCCGCGTCGCGGCCGAGTACCTGCGGCGCCTCGGCAGCCCCGCCGAGGTGGTGGAGCTGTCGGGCAACGTCGAGCTGGCGTGCCTGTCGGGGCTGGCCGACGCCGTCGTGGACGTGGTGCAGACGGGCGCGACCCTGCGCGCCAACGGGCTGACCGAGGTCGACGTGATCGCGCGGTCGAGCGCGCGCTTCGTGGTGAACCGGGCGGCGCTCAAGCTCAAGGCCGGCGTGCTGCGGCCCCTCGTGGCGGCGCTGCGGGCACGGGCGGAAGGCTGAGTGGCCGGGCGCCGCCGCTACAGCCAGCCGCGACGCCTGAAGGCGGCGATCATCCACCCGGCCAGCGTCAGGTTGACGAGCCAGAACACCGGGTAGGCCCAGCGCAGGCGGTACTCGGGCATGAACTCGAAGTTCGTGCCGTAGACGCCGGCCAGGAACGTCAGCGGGATGAAGATGGTGGCGATCACGGTGAGCACCTTCATGACGTCGTTCATGCGCACGCTGAGGAGCGACAGGTAGACGTCGTGCAACCCGGTTATCTGCTCGCGCTGCGTCTCGACGGCGTCCATGACCTGCACGGCGTGGTCCTGGGCGTCGCGGAGGTAGGTGGCCACCTCCGGGGAGAAGTAGGTGAGGTCCTTGCGCTGCGCGGAGGCGAGCACGTCGCGTAGCGGCCAGGCGGCCCGGCGGACGACCAGTAGGTCGCGGCGCAGCTCGTTGATGCGCTCCAGCGAACCGCGCTCCGGGCCGCGCAGGATTTCCTCCTCGAGGGCCTCCAGGTCGTCGCCGTAGGCCTCGAGCACGTCGAAGTACTGGTCCACGACGAGGTCGATGAGGGTGTACGCCAGGTAATCGACGCCCATCTTCCTGATGCGCCCCTTCGCCTGCCGCAGCCGGTCGCGCAGGGCGCCGAACGGGTCGGTCTCCAGCTCCTGGAACGTCACGAGCAGCCCGTCCTTGAGCACGAGCGAGAACTGCTCGCTGTGTAGCGGCGCGCTCGCGGTGGCCGTGGGCGCCGGCGTGGGTGCCGCCGTCCGCAGCGCCG
>JACFNR010000014.1:33408-56482 GCA_019454765.1 Trueperaceae bacterium
CCGCTGCCGGTGCTCGCGCCGTTGGTCGCGTTCCCACCGTTGCCCGCATCCGCCCGCGGCGCCGTGGCGCCGAGGGGCGCGCCGCCGCGCGTGAGGATGCGCATGACCATGAAGAGGTACGCCTCGTACTCCTCGACCTTGGGGCGTTGGCCGAGGCTGGCGAGGTCCTCCACCGTGAGGGGGTGGAGGCCGAGCACCTGGCCCAGCTCCTCGAGCAGCCTGGTGTCGTGCACGCCGATCACGTTGAGCCAGCGCACCCCCGGCACCGCCAGCAGGGCAGGCAGGTCGCCGGCCCGCGAGACGGTCAGCTCCTCGTAGGCGTCCTCGCCGTAGCGCACGAGCTGCAGGCGCGCCCCGTAGTCGCGCCTCGGGCCCGTGTAGACGACGGCGCCGGGCGGGGCGCCGACCTTGCGGCGCGCGTCGTGGCGCGCGTCCAAGCGCAGCGCGCGCGCCGCGAGCCCGCGCCTCCTCGCCCGCTGGCGTTGCCTGCTCAGAACTTGCCCCCCGTCTTGAAGCCGCCGCGCTTCGGCATGCTGCCCCCCGTCTTGAAGCCGCCGCTCGACCTCGAACCGCCGCTCGGCCTGGAGCCCCCGCCCGACTTGGAGGCGCCGGTCGACCAGCCTCCGGACGAGCCGCCCCCGGAGTGACCACCCGAGGAGCGGGCGACGGCCTCGAGGATCGAGCCCACGGTGTCTAGCACCCTACCCGCGTCGACGGCGGGTCCCTGTCCGCCGCCCCACACGGTGCCGCGCCCGAAGCCGCCCGAGCCGAAGCCGGGATCGGCCGAGCCGCCCGTGCGGGTGCGTTGACGACTCAGGAGCTGCCAGAGCGCCTGCGCCGTGATCATCCCGGCCAGGTACTGGGCGAAGCCCGTCGAGACGGCGCGCTCGTCGCGGAACGCCGAGCCGGGCAGGGCCATGCCGGCGCGGCCGAAGTCGGCCCTGAGCTGCGTCAGCTCCTGCAGGCGGCGGCGGTTGGCGCCGGCCGCGGCGCGCAGCTCCTCGACGGCGGCGGCCAGCTCGTCCCTGCGCCTTGAGAGGTCGGCGAGGCGCGACACGACCAGGTCGTCGTCCGGCGACGGGGTGGTGAGGGCGCGGGCGCGCAGCACCTCGAGGGGGGAGCGGTCGAACTCCCGCTGGAGGTACTCGACGGCGTTCAGGTAGTCGGGGTCCTCGCCCGCCCCGAAGCGTTCGAGGCTCTGGCGGAGCTCCGCCGCGGCCTCTGCCGCCGCGGCGATCCGCGCCTCCGCGCCCTCCACCTCGCCGCGGGCGGCGGCCACGCGTTCGGCTAGGGCGTCGATGCCGTCGTCCGTCCTGGCCCGCTTGTCGAACTCCTCCAGCTCGGCGTGGGCCGCGTCCGCGGCCGCCTTGGCGCGCTCGGCGTGCTCGCGGAGCCTGGCGGGGATCTCGAGCAGGCGCGCGTAGTTGGCGCGCGCCTCGAGGTAGCCGACGATGCGCGCCACGCGGCCGTCGAGGTAGCGCAGCAGCGGCGCCAGGAAGAGGCCGCCCGCCCTGTACTCCGGGGTGCCGTAGTGGCGGCGCCAGAGGTAGGCGAACAGCCGATCCGCGCGGTACGCCTCGCCCTTGGCCTCGAGCTCGGCCTCGCTCTGGGCGGCCTTGGCCTCGGCCTGCTCCGCCACGCGGTCGGCAGCGCGCGCGGCCTCCAGCTTGTGCTGATAGGCCGCGTCGCCCTTGAGTCGCTCCTGGGTGGCGCTCTCGCCGGCGTCCAGCGCGTCGGCGGCCTCCGCCAGGCGGGTGGCGGCACGTGCGCGCTCCGCCTCGAGCTCGGCGGCCGCGGCGGCCTGCTCCTCCTGGCGGCGCTTCAGCGCCGCGAAGGCCGCGTCGCGCTGCGCCACGAACTTGAGGACCTGCTCGTCGCCGGCGTCGGCGGGGGCGCCCGCCCGGCCGGCGCCCCTGTTGGCGAGGTAGTCGAGCCGCAGGGCCGCGAGGCGCTTGAGGTCGGCCACGCGCTTGGCGTCGAGCGCCAGCAGCTCGTCGTTGCTGCGGTTGAGGGAGGCGTCGACGTCGCCCAGGCGGGCCTGCTCCTGCGCGATGGCGGCCAGGAGCCTGTCGAGGGTGGCGGAACCGGAGATCATCAGTCCCAACTCGTGATGGCGGCGCCGGTGGTGTCGAAGCGGTACTGGGGCAGCAAGAAGCCGGCCTGCTTCTCGCCGAACACGTCGTCCTGGATGATGCCGTCGTCGAGCTTGTCGCGCCGGATGGCGTCGAAGGTCTCCTCGCTCACGCGCAGTCCGAAGGCCCGCACCTTGGCGCTCACGCCCGTCTCCTCGCTGGTGACCGTCACGGCCACGCTCCGGCCGTTGAGGTCGACCGGCTCCACGATGATGTAGTAGTTGGCCGCCCCCTCGTTCAGGTCGGGCACGCGCCACACGCCCGTCGTGTCGGCGGCGATGCGCAGCGTGTAGGCGGCGAGGAGTTGCTCCTCGAGCCCCTTCAGGGTGGCGAGCGTGTTTCGCGCCTCGCGGTCGTCGCCGCGCGCGAGGGCGGTGGTAGCCAGCCCGTAGAGCGTCTCGGCCTTGGCCGTCGCCTCGGGGTCGAGCGAGCGCGCGAGCACCTCGGCGTGGACCCGCCCGACGTCTGCGACGAGCGCGCGGTGGGGCGCCCTGAAGGCGGCGTCGTAGCCGACGAGAGCGATGGCGACGACCACCGCCACGGCGAGCAGCAGCCGCCCCCACTTGGCGCGGTCGACGTAGAGGTACGCCCAGCGCGTGGCGGCGGTGCGCGGAGGCGCCCGGTAGACGAAGCGCCCCTCGCGCAGCGCCGCCACGCCCTGGCGCAGGACCTCGTCGGTGACGGCTATCCCCTGCGAGGCGTATACGCTCTTCAGGTTCTCGAAGAGCGCCTCGTCCTTCTCGCCCGCGCCGAGCTCCGCCTCGACGAGGCGTTGGCGGTGGCGCAGCGTGTCGACGACGTCCATGGCGAGCATGACGTCGTCGAGCGGCGGCGCCGGCGTGGCGGGGGAGTCAGCCATTCGGGGCGTTCAGGGCCGCCCCCCGCTCGGCCAGCCGCGCGAGGCGACGCTTGCCGTCCTCGACGGCCGTGCGGATCTCGGCGGCGTTGGCGGTGGCCTGCTGCCGCATGTCGTCGATGATCTCGATGGAGCGCTCCTGGTAGTCGACGACCGATTCGACGAGGCGCTTCACCGCCTCGGCGCGGATGGTCGGCCCGTAACCGACCTTGAGGGCGGCCTCCTGCACCTTGCCGCCGATGTCGGAGAGCGTGTCGAGCGAGTCGCTGACGCCCTTGGTCATCGCCTCCACCGTGCGGGTCGACTCGTTGAGGCCGAAGAGGCCGGTGAAGGTGGCGGTGAGGGCAGTCAGGACGGTCTCGTTGGTGCTGAAGAACGAGACGGCCTGCGCCCGCACGCGCTCCTTGGCCGTGTTCGTCTGCACGAGCCGCGCCATGACCACCTCTGAGGTGTTGTAGGCGATGGTCAGGTTGTCGGAGAGGTCCTTGGCGATCTGGTAGCGCTTGTCGACCTGCTGCAGGGCGCGCACCTTCTCGTCGCGGGCGAGCTCCAGGCGGGCGCGCTCCGCGAGGTCGTCGCCTTCGTAGGCGGTCACCTCGGCCATGGCGGCGTCGACCGCCCCCTTGGCCCCGGCCAGTTCGGCCTCACCCTTCTTGAGCACCTCGAACGCCAGGACCTCGGACTCCTTGAGGGCGCCGCGGAAGTCGCGGTACGCCTCGAGGATGAGGTGCTCGCGCTCGATCTGGTCCTGGCTGTCCTTGGTGACCGCCAGGTAGGTCTGCTTGATCTTGTCGAAGCGGCTGGCGATGTCGCCGCGCGTGACCTTCATCCAGACGGTCGAGAGCCGCTCGAAGGTGCTGATCTTGCCGTCGGCCAACTGGTCGACCATCGCCTTGGCGTCGTCGCGGATGCTGTTGAAGGACTTGGTGATGTCCTCGTAGCGCGAGCCGACCTCCATGGCCTCGACCTGCTTGCGCACCACGTCGTTGAAGAGCGACGCCTGCGCGAGCGTGCGCGTGATGGCCACCACGCGCTCCTGGTCGAGGTCGGAGATCTGCTGCAGGAGGGCGACGATGGGCGCCTCCTGGCTGTTGGCGGCGGTGGGCAGGAGCCCAAGGTCGCGCAGGCCGCCGAGGGCCTTGTCGAGGTACTTGAGCGGCGTCTCGCGCGTGAGGGCGGTGGTGGTCGTCGGTTGTGGCTGCTCGGTCATGGTTGGCCTCTCGTCGGCCCCGTCGGGGCCAGGGGGATGCGGTGGCGGCGCCCGTGCGCGCGCCGGGTTGCGGCGCCCGGCGCGGACCGCACCGGGTGGCGTCCGAGCGAGGTGGTGGCCGGGTGCCCGACGGTTCCAATCATGAGGTCAGGCGGCGGCCCGCGCAAGTGCACCGTGTCCCGCGGCGTGCCGCTGGCGGCCGGCCTACGCGGGTAGTAGGCTCCTGAGCATGCCGCGGAGCGCGAGGGCGCGCGTGAGGGAGCTGGGCGTGACGGTCGGGGTGTTGCCGCCCGGCGCGCGCAACGACATCACGGACGTGCCCGGCGTGCGGGTGGGCCACCTGACGCTCGACGTGGGCGCCGACGTCCGCACGGGCGCCACGGTGATCTTGACGCACCCGGACAACCCGTTCCGGTGGCGGGTGCCCGCCGGCCTGTGCGTCGGGAACGGCTACGGCAAGCTGATGGGCGCCACGCAGGTGGCCGAGCTCGGCGAGCTCGAGACCCCCATCGCGCTCACGAACACCCTGTGCGTCACGCGGGCGGCGGACGCCCTCATCGACTGGACGCTCTCGCGGCGGGGCAACGAGCGCGTGGGTTCGGTCAACCCGTTCGTGGGCGAGACGAACGACGGCCGCCTGAACGACATCCGCGCGCGCCGCGTGCTCCCGGAGCACGTGCTGGCGGCCCTGGAGGCGGCGACCGGCGGCCCCGTGCCGCAGGGGAGCGTCGGGGCCGGTCGGGGCACGCTCGCGTTCGGGTACAAGGGCGGCATCGGCTCGGCGTCGCGCGCGCTGCCCCCGGCGCTGGGCGGGCACGCCGTGGGGGCGCTCGTGCAGTCGAACTTCGGCGGGGTGCTGCAGGTGGCGGGCAGGCCGGTGGGGGTGCGCAGCGGCCGCCACTACCTGGCGGACGAGCTGGGCGAGGGGCGCGCCGACGGCTCAGTGATGATGGTGCTCGCCACCGACGCGCCCCTCAGCTCGGCGAGCCTCACGCGCCTGGCCGCGCGGGCCATGGCGGGCCTGGCGCGCACCGGCGCGGCCTTCTCCAACGGTTCCGGCGATTACGCCCTGGCGTTCTCGACGGCGGAGGGCGTGCGGCGCCGCGCGGGCTCCGCCCCGCGGGCGCCATACCGCGAGGTCGGGAACGACGCGTTGTCGCCCCTGTTCCTGGCCGCCATCGAGGCGGTGGAGGAGGCCATCTACGACTCGTTGTGCCTGGCGACCACGGTGGTGGGGTTCGGTGGCGCCGTCGGCGAGGCGTTGCCGCCGGAGGCGGTGACCGCCGCAGGTTGAGCGCCGGGCGTAGCCGCGCAGGCTGTAACCTCGGGCATGGACAGAGCCGAAGAGGCCCCGCACGGCAGGTTCAAGGTCGCGGACATAGACCCCGACTCGTTGGTGCCGCGCATCACAGCGCTGCTGGCACGCCCCGTCACCGCCGCCACGCTGCCTGACCTGCAGGCGGAGGTCGACGCCGTCATCGTGGACGCGCACGAGCTGGTCGCCGGCCTGACGCGCGCCAAGGACGAGGACACCACGGACGGGGCCGCCAAGGCGGCCTACCTCGACTTCGTGAGCCGCGTGTTGCCCGAGCTCAACCGCGTCGAGGACGAGTACAACCGCAAGCTGCTGGCCGTGCCGGGGTTCACGCCGCCCTCCGACCTGGCGGGCGCCTGGGCCGACATGCGCGACGAGGTCGAGCTGTTCCGCGAGGAGAACCTGCCGCTACAGGCCGAGGAGGCGGCGCTGGGGCAGCGCTACGGCGAGGTGGCGGGCGCGCTGCGGGTGGAGCTGGACGGCGCGACGCTCACGCTCGGCCAGGCCCAGGCCAAGCTCGAGAGCCCCGACCGCGCCCTGAGGGAGCGCGCCTACCGCGCCATCCAGGCTGGACGCAAGGCGGTCCACGCCGACCTCGACGAGGTGTTCATGCGGCTGGTCCCGCTGCGCCGGGCGGTGGCGAGGAACGCCGGGCTCCCCGACTACCGCGCGTACGCGTGGCGCTCGGCGGGGCGGCGCGAGTACACGCCCTCAGACGTCCTGCGCATGCACGAGGCCGTGGAGCGCGAGGTGGTGCCGCGCCTGCGCGCCGTGTACGAGCGGCGGGCGCGCTACCTGGGGCTGGCGCGGCTGCGGCCGTGGGACCTGGCGTGCGACGTGGCGGGGCGCGAGCCGCTCGCGCCGTTCGGTTCCGTGGCGGAGCTGGAGGAGGGGCTGGGACGGATGTTCCGCGAGCTCGACCCGGAGCTGGCGCAGGGTTACGAGCTCTTGCGGGGCGGCTGGATGGACCTGGAGCCGCGGCCGAGCAAGGTGCCTGGCCTCGGTTACCAGAACTACTTCCCGCGCTCGCGTCGGCCCTACATCTACTGGAGCGCCGTCGGCACCGACGACGACCTCCTGACCATGCGGCACGAGGCGGGGCACGCCTTCCACTCGTTCCTGACCCAGGAGCGCTGGCCGCTGCAGCTGCACTTCTGCCGGCGCCCCGAGATGAACGAGCTGGCGTCGCAGGCCATGGAGTTCCTGACGCTGCCGCACCTGGAGCGGGAGCGGGGCGGCTTCTACTCGCCGGAGGACGCGCGCCGCTCGCAGGCGGCCCTGCTCGTGCGCGCCCTGTCGCTGCTGGTGCGGACCTGCATGGTCGACGCGCTGCAGCACTTCGTCTACACGTACGAGGGCGAGGGCGGCCCGTCCGTGGCGGAGGTGGACGCCCAGTGGCGCCGGCTGCTGGCGCGCTTCGACCTCGGCATCGACTACTCGGGCGTGGAGGACGGGCAGGAGAAGGGGTGGCAGATCATCCACGTCTTCCTGTTCCCCTTCTACTACATCGAGTACGCCATGGCCTACCTGGGCGCCATGCAGGTGTGGGAGAACGCCCAACGTGACACGCCCGCGGCGCTGGCCGCCTACAAGGCCGCGTTGGCGTTGGGGGGCACGCGGCCGCTCGACGAGCTGTACGCGGCCGCCGGGGCGCGCTTCGACTTCGGTGGAGACACTATCGCGCGGCTCTGCGACCTGGCGTTGGAGGCGCTTGGCGACGAGGCGTGACGGCGGCGGTGGCGAGCGTCCTGAACGCCCAGGCGGCGTGGGAGGCGAGCCCCTCGGGCGGGTGAAGGAGCGTGAAGCGGCGCGCGAAGCCCGGGTGGTCGATGGGGACCGCCGCCAGCTCGCCGCGCTCCACCTCGGCGCGCACGGCCACGCTCGACAGTATGGTCACGCCCAGCCCGGATCGCACGGCGAGCTTGATGGCCTCGGGCTCGCCCAGCTCGTGACGCACCTCGAGCGTCACCCCGGCGGCGCGCAACGCCTCCTCGATCACGTCGCGCGTGCCCGAACCGGCCTCGCGCCCCACGAACGGCAGGCCGGCTAGGTCCGTCGCCGCCACGGCGGCGCGGCGCGCCAGGGGGTGATCGGGCCCGACCACGAGGACGAGGCTGTCGTCGTGCACGGGCGTGGCGGCGACGAGTCCGGGCGGCAGCCCCGCCCAGGCGGCGGCGGGCGCCTCGACGAGGGCCAGGTCGACCTCGCCGCCGCGCAGCTCGCGCACGGCGTCGCGCGAGTTGCGCGTGTGCACGACGAGGCCGGTGGTGGGGTGCGCCGCGCAGAAGCGGGCCAGGAGCGGCGGTAGCCAGTAGAGGGCGATGGTGGTGCTGGCGGCCACGCGCAGGCGGGCGCCCTCAAGCGCGCGTACCTCGCCCATGAGCTGGTGCACGCCGTCCATCACGCGCTGCAGCGCCTCGGCGTGAGGCAGCAGGCGCTCCCCGAGCAGCGTCGGGGCGACCCCGCGGGAGCTGCGCGTGAAGAGGGGCTCGCCGAAGCCCTCCTCCAGGCGCCTGACCGAGGCGGTCACGGCGGGTTGGGTGCGGTGCAGGGCGGCGGCGGCGCGGGTGATGCTGCCGCTCGCCGCGACCGCCAGGAAGGTCCGCAGTAGCTGCGGCTCCAGGGCCCACGCGGCGGGGGCCGTGGCGGGCGGCTGGTCGGTTCGTCGGGCTCGTGCTCGTGCGGGCGCGTCCGCCATGGCGGGCCTCCTCGGGCGCGGCCGGCGGGGCCGCCGCCGGCCGGCGACTGGGGGCCAGGCTGCGCCCCGCCGCCCTGTCGACCTTGGCTTACATAAATGTAGCTTATGGCTAGATACAACAGGCGGGCCTTCACTTATCGCGGGGACGGCCTTAGGCTCGGTCCATGTTCGCCGCGCGCCTCGCCCACGCTCTCGCCCACGCTGTTGCCCGCGCCGTCGCTCACGGTGTCGCCCGCGCCCGGGCCCTCGCGCCCGGCCTGGCGCTCGTCGTCGCCCTCACGTTCGGGGCGTTCGAGTTGGCGCGCCTGCCCGGCACGCGGCTACTCGGCCCGCTGGTGCTCGCGCTGCTCGGCGGCGCCGCCTGGCGCCTGGTGGCGGGTCGGACGGAGCGGGCGGTCGGGCCGGGGGCCCGCCACGCGGCCAAGGTCTGGCTGCGCCTCGGCATCGTCCTGCTGGGGGTGCGCCTCGACATGCGGGCGCTGGCGGCGGTGGGTCCCACCGTGCTCGTCGGCAGCGCCATCGGCGTGGCGGTGGCGTTCGCGGTGGTCGAGCTTCTCGGCCGCCGCATGGGTGTGCCCAAGGACCTGCGCCGGTCGGTGGCCGTGGGCACGGGCGTGTGCGGCGCCTCGGCCATCGCTGCGGCCCTGCCCGTGCTGAGGGCGGAGGAGAGGCACGCCTCGTTGTCGGTGGCGGTCGTCAGCGTGCTCGGAACGCTCGGCGTGGTGGCGTTCGCGGCCTGGGACGGGTTGGCGCTCGTGTCGTCGCGGCTCCTGGCGGCCGTGGCGGGCGCCAGCCTGCAGGAGGTGGGGCACGTGGTGGCCGCCGGCGCCGCCGTCGGGGGCGCCGACGGCGACCTGGCGCTGCTCGTCAAGCTCTCGCGCGTGGTCCTGCTCGCGCCCGTGTTGATGCTGCTCGGCTGGTGGCTCCGGTTCGAGGCCGCGGGCGGCGGCGGGGCCGGGACCCGTGGCGCCGCCCGTGGCGCCGCCAACGGCGCGGCCCGTGGCGCACCCGGTGGCGCGCTCGCCGGCCCGGCCCTCGGCGCGCCCGGGTCCCACGCGCGTCAGCCGGTCCTGCCGCCCCTCGTCCCCGGCTTCGTGGTCGGTTTCCTGGCCCTCAGCGCCGCCACCAGCCTTGGCCTACTTAGCGCGGCGGCCGTCTCCCACCTCACCACGGCGGCCACGCTCCTGACGGCCGCGGCCATGGCGGGGATCGGCCTTGGCGTCGACTTCCGCGGTCTCGGGCGCGCCGGCCGACAGGCGCTGACGCTCGGCCTGGCGGGGTTCGGGGCGCTGGTCGGCGCGATGAGCTGGTACTATCTATTGGTACTGCATTGACCGGAGGAACCTTGCGCCGGCCCGCTCAGAGCCGCACGACCTCGACCGCGCCCGGCGAGTCGGCGAGGCTCACGTCTGGATGCTCGTCGCGGAAGTACTTGATCTCGCCGTCGAAGCGGAAGAGGGCCACCGCCTTGTCGTCCTGGTCGTGGACCAACATGCCGAACCTGACGGGCTTGGCGGGCGTGGCGCTCAGCCACCGTATGACGCGGTACGGCTGGTGGTCGAACAATACCTCCACGCCGTACTCCTCCTTCATGCGGTGCTCGAAGACCTCGAACTGCAACTGACCGACGGCTCCCAGGATGGGGTCGCGGGCGCCCTGGGCAGGGTAGAAGAGCTGCACGACGCCCTCCTCCGCCAGCTGCTCGATGCCCTTCCTGAACGCCTTGTGCTTGTCGGCGTGCTTGGTGCGGACGGTGGCGAAGCGCTCCGGCGCGAAGCGGGGGAAGCTCGGCAGGTGCACGCCAGGACGCGCGCTGATCACGTCGCCGATGCGGAAGGTGCCGGGGTTGACGAGGCCGATGATGTCGCCAGGGTAGGCGGCGTCGACCGTGGCGCGCTCGTCCGCGAAGAGCGCGTGCGCCTGTGACAGCTTCACCTCGCGCCCGGTTCGCGTCAGCACCGCCTGCACCCCGCGGTGGAACACGCCGGACGCCACGCGCACGAAGGCGGTGCGGTCGCGGTGGCGCGGGTTCATGTTGGCCTGCACCTTGAACACGAACGCCGCGAAGTCCGGGTCCGTCGGCGCGACCGTCCCCGCCGTGGTGGCGAGGGGGCCGGGCGGCGGCGCCAGGTCGAGGAAGTGGTCGAGGAAGACCTCGACCCCGAAGTTGGTGAGGACGCTACCGAAGAAGACGGGCGTGATCTCGCCGGCGAGGAACCGGCCCCTGTCGAGGGGGGGCAGGGCGGAGTCGAGCAGCTCGATGTCGTCGATGAGCTTCCTCTGCGCCGCCTCGCCGATGAGGGCGGCCACCTCGGGCGCGTCCGGCGCCGCCGTCGTGACGGGGGCGCGGCGGGCGTTGCGGTCCGTGCGCTCGTACGCGTGCAGCCGGTTGCTCGTGCGCTCGTAGACCCCCTTGAAGTCGGGGCCGTCGCCGATGGGCCAGGTGACGGGCACCGCCTGGATGCCGAGGGTGGTCTCGACCTCGTCGAGGAGCGCGTACGGGTCCTGGGCTGGCCGGTCGAGCTTGTTGATGAAGGTGAAGATGGGGATGCCGCGTTGCCGGCTCACCGTGAAGAGCTTCAGCGTCTGCTCCTGCACGCCCCTGGCGGCGTCGAGCAGCATGACGGCCGAGTCCGCGGCCGTGAGGGTGCGGTAGGTGTCCTCGCTGAAGTCCTGGTGGCCGGGGGTGTCGAGCAGGTTGAGGCGGACGCCGCGGTAGTCGACCTGCATGGCCGCCGACGAGATGGAGATGCCGCGCTCCCGCTCGATGCTCATCCAGTCGGACGTGGCCTGCGCCGTGCCCGTCTTGGCGGTCACGGAGCCGGCCTCGCGGATGGCGCCGCTATAGAGGAGGAGCTTCTCCGTGAGCGTCGTCTTGCCCGCGTCCGGGTGCGAGATGATGGCGAAGGTGCGGCGCCGCGCGACCTCGCGCGCCAGCGCCGCAGCGCCGCCTTGGGGGGCGCCGCCCTGGGGGTTGGTCGAGGCTCGGGCGTCGGGCATGCGGTGGCCAGTCTACTCCGGCCGAGGGTCCGACCCGGTGGTCGGGGGCGGGTCGCGTCGAGGCCATCGTGATGGTACCAACGTGCGATATCACGCTATGGAAGGCTCGTCCGGGACCGGGTCGGCGAGCGCACCGGCGCGGCGGCCGGCCCGCGCGGCGGCCCGCCCGCGGGCCGGCGTCAGCGCCTGCCGCGCGAGTACCCCAGCAGGACGATCCCGGCGCCGATCAACCCCAACGGCAACATCCAGCGCGCTAGGCCGCCCGACGGGTCGTTGACGATCAGGGTGAGGACGGCCCACGCCATGGCCGGCCACAACGCCCAGCGGGCCCCGCCGCGGGCGCGCGGCAGCAGGTAGACGACCGTGAAGGTGGCGGTCATGCCGAGGAAGAAGACGACGCCCGACTCCCAGCGGGGCCACAGGGCGTCGGCGGCGGCCGTGGCGGCCAAGGTGGCGAACAGGCCGGTCAGCAGCGTGTAGCCGGTGGCGCGGCGCGGGTCGCGGCCGGGGACCCCGAGGAGCAGTCGGAACAGGAGCGCCGCGCAGGCCAGGAAGGCGGCGCCGGCCAACCGGTCCAGCGTCAGGGCGGCGAAGAGCCCGAAGCCGACGACCACGAAGAGGCGGTCCCGGGCACGGCGTCCCGCCCAGCCACCCGCCCCGGCCCGCCGCTCCACCAGGCGCCAGGTCCACGCGGCGGCCAACAGCACCGCCGCCAACCACACGAGCTCGAAGGAGACCCCCCGCACGCCGAGCTGCCGCAGGATGATGGCCGCGCCGAAGAACACGAGGACCAGCCCGTCGCGGCCCATGCCCCGCGGTCGGCCCGGGCCGCCGCCGGTCGCCGCGGCGGGGCCTGGCCCCGCTCCGCGGCGCCGGTCGCGACCGGCGCTCACGGGGCCCCGTCCGCGGGCGCCTCGGCGCCGAACGGCACGCTGACGCGGACGGCCGTGCCGTTGCCGGGCGCGCTGTCGACGCGCAGGCTGCCGCCCAGCGCCGCCACGCGTTCGTGCATGGAGGTGAGGCCCAGGTGGCCGGGGTAGGCCCGCGTCGTGTCGAAGCCCACGCCGTCGTCGAGCACGCTGAGTTCAAGGGTTCGGCCCTCCAGCCCCGCCGCGACGGTGACCGTCGTGGCGCTCGCGTGCTTGACGACGTTGTGGAGCGCCTCCTGCGCCACCCGCAGCAGCACCTGCTTCGTCATGAACGGCAGGTCGGGCTCCGGGCCGAGGCGCCGCACGGTGCGAAGGGAGTGGCGCAGCTCCAGCCCGTCGAGCTGGCGGTGGAGGGCGCCCATCAGGCCCACCTCCGCCAGCGCCTCGGGGCGCAGCTCGAAGATGAGCGCCCGCATCTCGGCCAGCGCCGCCTCGGCCAGCTCGATGACCCCCTGCAGGCCGCGCCGCACCGCCTCCGTGTCGCCACCCAGCTGGCGCTCGGCGGCGTGCGCCGTGAGCACCACGGAGTAGATGGCCTGGCTGACCGAGTCGTGGAGCTCGCGCGCCAGGTGGCGGCGCTCCTCCTCGGCCGCCTCGTCCCGCGCCAGCTCGTAGAGGCGGTTGTTCTCCAGCGCCACTGCCGCCTGCGCCGCCAGGCCGCCCACCCACCTCAGGCTCTCCTCGTCCCAGCCCGCGCCGGGGCGCGCGCCGACGCTGAGCACCCCCACCACGCGGTCGCGCGCCCGGAGCGGCAGGGCGAGGTGATCGCCCTGCACGACAGCGTGCGGCACGATGGCCCTGACGGGCTCGGCGAGGGGGTCGCTCGCCGCGCCTGCCGCGTCGCTTCGGGCCGACCCCAGCGCCGCCTCCGCGCCCACCCGCCCCAGCAGGACGAGCTTGCCGGTGGGCTCGAGCTCGTGCACCTCCGCCGCCACCACCCGCTCCCCTGCCAGGACCTGGCTGAGGATGGCGTCGACCTGCGGCTTGAGGTCGGTGGTGAGGGCGATGGTGTTGGAGAGCGACAGCAGCGCCCGCAGCTCGGCGGTCCTGGTGGCGACGCGCAGCTCGAGCTCCGTCTGGGCGGCCGCGAGGTTGTCGGCCATGGCGTCGAAGGCGCGGGCGAGCTCCCCCACCTCCGACCGGTCGGCGAGGTCGGCGCGCGCCGACAGGTCGCCGGCCGCCAAGGCGCGACTGGCGTGGGTGAGCCGCGCCAGGGGATCGACGAGCAGGGCGCGCGAGAAGGCGGCGGCGGCCAGGAGCGTGACGGCCACGACCACGGCCAGGTTCACGAGGGTGCTGCGCACCACGGCCGCGACGGTCGCCTCGTCGACCACGCTGACGGCCGCGGCGGCGCCGGCGAGGCCGTCGTCGCCCGCCACCGCCGTCACGGTGGCCAGGCCGCGCCACAGGAGCACGCCGGTGGCGATCGCCAACACGAGCACCACCCCGAGCAGGAGCAGCGTCAGGCGGTTGGAGAGGCTGTGGTACCAGGCGGTCGTGGGCGCGCCGGCGTCTACCGCGTTCGTGGCCTCAGGGGTCACGCTCCACCAACCCCTCGCGCATGGCGTACAGCGCGGCTTGGGTCCGGCTCTTGAGGTCGAGCTTGGCGAGGAGGCTCGACACGTGGCTCTTCACGGTCGCCTCGGCGATGTCGAGGCGCTGCGCTATGCCCTTGTTCGTGGCGCCAGCGGCCAACTGCCTCAGCACGTCGAGCTCGCGCTCCGTGAGGGACGCGGGCGAGTCGCCGCCGCGCACCTCGCGCACCAGGCGCTGCTGGGCGCGCGGGTCGAGGCGCACCTCGCCGCGGGCGGCGGCGCGCACCGCCTCGAACAGCTCGTCCGGCCGCGTCTCCTTCAGCAGGTAGCCGGCGGCGCCCGCCTCCACCACGTCGATGACGAGGCGGTCCTCCAGCACGCTGGTGAGCGCCACGACCTCGACGTTCGGGTGGGCGCGCCTGATGGCGCGCGTGGCCTCCACCCCGTTCATGACGGGCATGAGCAGGTCCATGACCACGACGTCGGGGTTCAGCTCCGCCACGCGCATCACGGCCTCCTCGCCGTTGGCGGCCTCGCCCACCACCCGCAGGTCGGGCTCCAGGTCGAACGCCAGGCGCAAACCGCGGCGCACCACGGTGTGGTCGTCTACCAGCAGGACGCGGATGGGGGCGCCCGGGGCGCTGCCACTGGTCATCGGTCACCCTCCGCGCCCAGGGTAACCGGGCCGGCGCGGGCGCGCGTCAACCTTTCGGCGGAGCCGGCCGACCATCCCTACGGTTGAGGCGGGGGCAGCCCCACTGCCGAGGCGCGGCGCGGCGTCGGCCGCCTAGCCTGAATGGCGAGGGGCGCCCAGCGGCGCCCGACGACATGGGAGGCTACAAGATGACGCAGAAGAGCTGGACTCTCGAGGGCAAGTCGCTGGCCGGGGCGGGGCTGGTGCTGCTCGGCCTGCTGTTCCTACTCGGCGGGTTGGGCCTGTCGAGCGTGGTGGGGCGCTTCGTTGGCGCGCTCCTGTTCGGCGGCCTGGCCTACCTCGCGTACGAGGAGGGGCGCCGCAAGGGCAACCAGGTCCTCACGCTGGCGGCGATCCCGCTCGTCGGCCTGGCGCTGGCGAGCCTCCTGCCCGGCTTCGGCGGCGGCGCGCTCTTCCTGGCCGCCGTCGGCCTGGCGTTCGCGCTGGTGTGGCGCCGTAACCCGACGCGCTGGTGGGCCGTCATCGTGGCGGGCACGCTCGGGTCGGCGGCGTTGACGGCCGCGCTGCCGCGGCCGTTCGCGGCCGCGGGCGGAGCGCTCTTCCTGCTGGGCATGGCCGCCACGTTCTTCGCGCTGACGCGGCTCAGGAGCCACGCCCAGCCGTGGGCCATCTACCCGGCAGGCGGCCTCGTGGTGCTCGCCGTCCTCGAGCTGGTGGGCGGCGCCGGCGGCTGGCTGGTGCCGGCCGTGCTGATCGGCGGCGGCCTCTACCTGCTCTACCGCGACGGTCGGCTGGGGCCGACCAGGCGCCCGGCCGCGCCCTACCGCGGCGCCGCCGAGACCGCCGCGCCGGCGGACGCCGCCCGACCCCTCGCGGCCCCCGAAGCGCCGGACGCGCGCCCCACCGACGGCGACGCGCCGGCCGAAGGGCCCAGCTGAGCCGACTACTCGAGGGGGGTGGGCGCGTCCGGGTCGAGCAGGTAGTACTCCTCGCGCTGCGTCAGGCGCTCCACGAAGCCGCGCGACTGCGCGTCGACGGGAGCGCCCGTCGACGGCGCGGGCGTGCCGGCCGCCTCCTGCGCCTTCTTGGTCGCGTCCGCCTGCCAGCTCGCGAACATGACCTCCGTCTGGGAGCGGTGCGCCCGCAGGGCGCCAAGCTTGGTGTCGGTCACCTCGCGGATGTCCGCCGTCACGTGCGGTTCGCCCAGCTCGGCGCGCACCGTCTCCGGGTCGCCGATGGCCACGGCCAGGAGGCGGGGCCGCGCCGCCCTCGGCATGCCGCGGATGGCGAGCACCGTCGCCTGCCCGAGGGCGTCGTGGTCGGGGTGCACCCCGTAGCCCGGGTAGTAGGTGAGCACCGTGCTCGGGTCGAACTCCTCGATCACGGCGCGCACCTGGGCTGCCACCTCGGCGGGGTCCTCGAACTCGATGCACTTGTCGCGCAGGCCCATGAAGCGCAGCCCGCACCCGAGCACGCGGCAGGCGGCCGTCAGCTCGCCCGTGCGCACGTCGCGCAGCGCCTCGCGGTTCGTGAAGGCGGGCCGGCCCATGCGCCGACCCATGTCGCCGTAGGTGCCGCACAGGTACATGGTGCGCACGCCCGCCGCGGCACAGAGCGCCAACGTGCCGCCGGTCGCGAACGACTCGTCGTCGGGATGGGGCAGCACCGCGAGGACGGCGCCCTCGCGCGCCGCGTCGAACGGCGCCGGCCCCGCCGCCGCCACGCTCCCCGCGGCGCCGGTCGTGACGCCCGCCTCAGTCAGCATCGTGGGTGCCCTCCCGGAACGGCGTGGCCGACAGCTGCAACGCCATGGTGAGCTGGCCCTCGCAGTCGAGCCCGGCGAGGAGCAGCTCGTCGCGCTCGTTGACGTCGTAGTCCGTGAGCCCGTCGGCGTACACCCAGCCGTCGGCCAGCTTCAGGCCGACGCGGAAGGGGCCGGAGCCCGTCACGGTGCCGCGCGCGTAGCTGACGCGCGCGTTCCGCACGAACGCGATGACGGGGTTCTTCTTCTCGGGACCGAGCTTGGTGTACGAGCCGGTCGTGGTCTCCAGGTGCAGGAACACGTCCTGACCGAGCCTACGGTCGAGCTCGGCCTGCACGACGTGTCGATCTATCGGCCTCAACTCATCCTCCAGGTGGCTCGACCCGTTCGAACGTGGGGGCACCGTCGGGCGCGCGAGCCTGCCCGTCGCGGCGGCGGTGTCCGCCCGCGACGACACGCCCGCGATTGTACAGCCGCGGTAGGGGTGTCACGCCGTGAGGTACGCGGCTCGCGGCGCGGCGCGCGTGAGGGGCGCGGCGCGGCTATCATTCCCGCATGGATTGGCTACCGGTGGTGCAGAGCGAGCTGGAACGGTTGGGCCTCGACGCCTGGTTGATGTACGACTTCCGCAAGAGCAACCCCGTGGTGAGGCCCATCCTCGGCCCGCTCCTCGAGGGGAACACGGCCAGCCGGCGCGTGTTCCTGCTCGTGCCCGCCCGGGGGCGCCCCCGCTTCGCCGTGCACGCCATCGAGGCGGGCTCGCTGCCGCCCGGCATCGACGTCGACGTCGTCAGCTACTCGAGCCGGGAGAGCCTGCAACGCGTCCTGGAGGGGTTCCTGGCGGGCGCGAGCCGCGTGGCCATGGAGTACAGTCCCAACGGCGACAACCCGTACGTTGGCCGCGTGGACGCCGGCACGATCGAGTGGGTGCGCTCGCTCGGGGTCGAGGTCGTGTCGTCGGGCGACCTGGCGCAGGTGCTGGAGGTCTGGACGCCCGAGCAACTCAAGCAGCACCTCACGGCCGCCGCCGGGGTGATGGCCGCCAAGGACGCCGCCTTCGCCCTCATCGCGCAGCGCGCGCAGCTCGGGCAGCCCGTCACGGAGGTGGAGGTGCAGCGCCTCATCGAGAGCCACTTCGCGGACCGCGGCCTCGCGCCCGGCACGGCGCCCAACGTGAGCTTCGGGGCGCACTCCGGCGACCCCCACTACCACCCGCTCCCCGGCGTGCGCGACGCCACCCTCCGCCCGGGCGACGTGGTGCTCATCGACCTGTGGGCCAAGGTGCCCGAGGCGGGCGCGCCGTTCGCCGACGTCACCTGGATGGGCGTCCACGGCCGGCCGAGCGCCGAGCTCGAGCGCGTGTGGGAGGCCGTCAAGGGGGCGCGCGACGCCGCGCTCGGGCTCATCGCCGGTGCCTACGCCATGGGCCGGTGGCCGACCGGGGCGGAGGCCGACCACGCCGCGCGCCAGGTGCTCGAGGCGGCCGGTTACGGCGAGGCGTTCACGCACCGCACGGGCCATAGCCTCGGCAGCGCGACCACGCACGGCGTCACGGCGCACCTCGACGGCTTCGAGACCAACGACACGCGCGCCCTCAGGCCCGGTGCCGGCGTGACCATCGAGCCGGGCGCATACTTCGAGACGTTCGGGGTGCGCTCCGAGATCAACGTCTACCTGGGGGAGGACGGGCCGCGCACCACAACCGACCTGCAGGCGGAGCTCGAGGTCCTGTGAGGCCGTGACGGCTACCCCTGAGCTGGTGGTGGTGGGGGATTACGCCTGGGACGTGCTGATCCGCACGAACTCGCCGCTCCAGACGGGGGGCGACGTGTTCGGCGAGGTGCAGCTGGCGCCGGGCGGCAGCGCCGCCAACACGGCCGTGTGGGCGCGGCGGTGCGGGCTCGAGGTGCGCTTCGTCGGCAAGATCGGCAACGACTCGTTCGGGCAGCTGGCCGTCGAGGAGCTGCGCGCCGAGGGCCTCGCCGCCGACTGGCTTCGCAGCGACGCGCACCTCACGGGCTCGGTGGCCGTGTGGATCGACCAGGTGGGCGAGCGCTCGATGGTGTCCGGCAAGGGGGCCGACCACTACCTGTTGCCGTCCGAGCTCCCCGTCGCCACGCTGCGCGCCGCCAAGAACCTCCACCTGCACGGGTGGTCGTTCTTCGGCGACCCGCCGCGCGCCGCTGCCAGGCGCGCCGCCGCGCTGGCGAGGGAGGGAGGCGGCCGCGTCTCGTTCGACCCCGGCTCGTTCCAGATGATCTCGCAGATGGGGGTCGCGGCGTTCCTCGACCAGACGACGGACCTGGGCGCCGACCTGATCTTCCCGAACCTGGAGGAGGGCCAGGTGCTCTCCGGGGAGCGCGACCCGGAGGAGATATGCGCGCGCCTCCACGAGCTCTACCGGGGGGCGCTCGTGGTGCTGAAGCTCGACGAGGCCGGCTGTTACGTGTACGAGAACGGGGTGGGCACCTACCTCGGCGCCGCTAGCGCCCGCCTGGTCGACTCCACCGGCGCCGGCGACTCCTTCGCCGGCGCCTTCCTGGCCGCCTGGCTGCAGGGCGAGGCGCCGGTGGCGGCGGCGGAGCTTGCCAACCGGGTGTCGGCGTGGGTGGTGGAGCGCGTGGGCGCGCGGCCACGCCCCGACGAGGCGTTGGCCGCCCTGCTGGCGGGGGCGGCGCGGGCTTGGCGGCCCGAGCGGTAGACTCGGGCAAATGGTTGCACCCAGTACAAGTTCGTCGGCACGTGCCGCGCCGGCCGCCGCGGAGCGCCGCGGCACCGGCGTGGTGGTCGCGAGCGGCGCGCGCCTCCCGTTCAGCCGCGCCGGCACCGACTACCGCGCCCTCGTCGCCTACGACCTGGCGCGCATGGCGTTGGCCGGGGTGCTCACGCGCGCCGGCCTGAGCGGTCAAGAGGTCGGCCAGGTGATCATGGGCACGGTCGTCCAGAACGTGGCCACCAGCAACGTGGCGCGCGACGCCGCGCTCGCGGCCGGCGTGCCCGACCGCGTGCCCGCCCACACCGTCACCGTGGCCTGCATCTCCGCCAACCGCGCCATCGCCGACGCCGCCCTCGCCATCCAGGCCGGTCACGCCGAGGTGGTCCTCGCGGGCGGCGTCGAGATGCTGGGCGACGTGCCCGTCGGCTTCGACCGCGAGCTGCGCCGCCGCTTCTTCGATAGCAGGCGCTACAAGGGGCTCAAGGACTGGCCCGCCTTCTTCAAGGGGCTCAAGCCGCGCGACCTGCTGCCCAAGGCGCCCGCCATCGCCGAGTTCTCGACCGGCGAGACCATGGGGACGAGCGCCGACCGCCTCGCCGCCCGCTTCGGCGTCACGCGCGAGGAGCAGGACGCGTACGCGCTCCGCTCGCACCAGGGGGCGGTGGCCAACCGCGAGCGCCTCGCCGAGGAGACCATCGCCGTGACCGTGCCGCCCAGCGGCAAGGTGGTGGCGCTCGACGACGGCGTGCGCCCCGACACGAGCCTGGAGCGCCTCGCCAAGCTGCCGCCGGCGTTCGTGAAGCCGTTCGGGACCGTCACGGCCGGCAACGCCAGCCCGCTCACGGACGGCGCCGCCGCCGTGGTGCTCATGAGCGAGGAGCGCGCCGTGGCGGAGGGGCGCACGGGCCTCGCCCGCATCGTCGACTTCACCTTCGTGGCGCAGGACCCGGGCGACGAGCTCCTGCTCGGACCCGCCTACGCGGCCCCGCGCCTACTGGCGCGCAACGGGCTGAGCTGGGAGGACCTCGACGTGGTCGAGATCCACGAGGCGTTCGCCGGGCAGGTCCTGGCCGTGCTGCGCGCCCTCTCGTCGGACGGGTTCGGGCGGCAGAGCCTGGGCCTCGCGGGGGCCTTCGCGCCCGCCATCGACATGGACAAGGTCAACCCGTGGGGCGGCTCCGTGTCGCTCGGCCACCCGTTCGGGGCCACGGGCGCGCGCCTCGTGACCACCGCCACTCACCGGCTCCACGCGGAGGGCGGGCGCTACGCGCTCGTCACCGCCTGCGCGGCGGGCGGACAGGGCCACGCCATGCTGTTGGAGCGCGTCTGATGGCCGGCCTGCGCGTGGAGCGGCGCGGCGACGTCGCGATCCTGTGGATCGACCAGCCGGAGCGGAGCGTGGCGCTCCTCGACATGCCGCTCCTGAAGGCCCTGCCGGGCGTCATCGACGAGCTTGACGCCGACGCCGGGGTGCGCGCCGTGGTGCTGGCCAACGCCAAGCCTGGGGCGTTCTTGGCGGGCGCCGACGTCGGGGCCTTCCTCGGATACACCTCACCGGCAGAGGTCGAGGCCGAGATCCACGAGGGCAACGCCTTCCTGGCGCGGCTCGAGGCGTGGCGCAAGCCGCTGGTGGCCGCCGTCGACGGCGTGTGCCTGGGTGGCGGCACGGAGCTCGCCCTCGCCGCGCGCTACCTCCTCGCCAGCACCAACCCCAAGACGCGCATCGGCTTGCCGGAGGTGCAGCTCGGCCTGCTGCCCGGCCTGGGCGGCACCGTGCGCCTGCCGGAGCGCGTGGGCCTCGCGCTGGCGCTCGACATGATCCTCACTGGCCGCAACCTCTACGCCAAGCAGGCGCGGCGCGCCGGGCTGGCGCACGCGCTCGTGCACCCCGAGGGGCTCATCGACGCGGCCGTGCGGGCCGCCGGCATGCTGGCGGCGGGCGCCTTGAGCGTGCCGCGCCGGCGTCCCAAGCCGCTCGAGCTCCTCCTGGAACGGACGCCGGCGCGCGCGCTGCTCTTCGACCGGGCCGCCAAGCAGGTGGCGGCGCGCACGCACGGCAACTACCCGGCGCCCGAGCGGATCCTGGAGGCGCTCAACGCCTGGGCGCGCGGCGGGCGCCAGGCCGGCCTCGCCGCCAGCGCGCGGGCCTTCGCGGAGCTGCTGTTCACGCCGGAGGCGCGCGCGCTCATCCACGTCTTCTTCGCGCAGACCGCCGCCAAGAAGAACCCGTGGCCGGGCGTGGCGTTGGACGTGGACGCCGTCGGCGTGCTTGGCGCCGGCCTGATGGGCTCGGGCATCGCCGAGGTGACGGCGGCGGGCGGCATGCGCGTGCTGCTGAAGGACCGCGACGTGGCGCTCAGCCTCAAGGGCAAGGCCGCCGTGTACCGCGGGCTCTCCAAGCGCGTCGGGAAGGGGCGCACGCCGTTCGAGCGCGACCGCATGGCGGCGCGCGTGGCGGTCGTCGACGGCTACGAGCCGCTGGCCGCCACGCAGCTCACCATCGAGGCGGTGCTCGAGGAGCCCGCCCTCAAGCGCGAGGTGGTGGCCGCGGTGGAGCGCGTGACGGGGGAGGGGAGGCACGTGTTCGCCTCCAACACCTCGGCCATCCCCATCCACGAGATCGCCGCGGAAGCCGCGCGGCCCGAGGCCGTCCTCGGCATGCACTACTTCTCGCCCGTGCCGAAGATGCCGCTGCTCGAGATCGTGGTCACGCCCGAGACGGCGGACTGGGCGGCCGCCACCGCCTTCGAGGTGGGGTCGCGCCAGGGCAAGACGACCATCGTGGTCAACGACGGACCGGGCTTCTACACCACGCGCGTGCTGTCGGTGTTCATGGCGGAGGCGCTGCGCGCGCTGGAGGAGGGGGCCGACCCGGCCGAGCTCGAGCGCGCCGTGGTGGCGTACGGCTTCCCGCTCGGGCCGCTGGCGTTGATGGACGACGTGGGCATCGACGTGGCGGCCAAGATCGAGACGGTGCTGGAGCCGTTCATGGCCGCGCGGGGCCTGACCAGGAGCCCGGTGAGCGGTCGGCTCGTCGAGGCGGGGTACCTGGGCCGGAAGGTCGGCAAGGGGTTCTACCGTTACGAGGGGGGCAAGCGGCAGAAGGAGTTCGACCCGGCGGCGCTGGGGTTGGCGGGCTTCCGCTCCGGCGGCGTGGCGGCCGTGGAGCGCGGGGGGGCGCTGGCGGAGCGCCTGGCGCTCGCCTTCGTGCGCGAGGCGGTGCTGTGCCTGGCCGAGGGGGTGCTGCGGAGCGCCCGCGACGGCGACGTTGGGGCCGTGTTCGGCCTGGGGTTCCCCCCGTTCCGGGGCGGGCCGTTCCACCTCGTCGACCAGGAGGGGGCCGGGTCGGTGGTGGCGCGCCTGGAGGCGCTGCAGGCGCGTCACGGCGCACGCTTCGAGCCGCCGGCCGCCCTCAGGGAGCTGGTCGCGGCGGGTGGCCGCTACCACCCTCGGGACTAGGCGGCGGGGCGCGGAGCGTCTCGGCCTCAGCCCGCCTCTGTTTCGCGGACGGCGTTGATGCGCGCCACGCCCACCTCGATGCTGCCCACGAGGAAGTCGTTGAGGCTCACGTCGAGGGTGGCGGCCGTGATGGCGGCGCGCCGGTGCAGGTCGGGCGGGAGACGCAGCAGGAGGCGACCGGAGAACGGCTTGGCAGGCTCCACGCCGCGCGTGGCGCAGTCGAGCAGGTAGCCGTCCACGGCGGCGTGGAACTCGCGCCTGAGCTGGGCGACCGTGGTCGCCTGGAAGGCGATGTCGTCGCGCAGGTCGACGACCTCGCCGCGCAGCACCCCGGCCGCGTCGTCGTAGACGACCTTGGCCGTGTACCCCTTGTGACGCATGGTGGTCTGGGTGGCGGCGAGGCCGCGGCGCGGCGGCGGCGTTGGGCGCTTGACCGGGGCGCGGCGGCGCCTGTCTGACGGGGTGGGGCTGGGGTTCATCCTGGACCTCCTGCCGGTGGCCGGCTGATGGTATCAAGAGATAATATCAAAAGCCGGTGAGAGATCGAGCCGGGGCGGCGCCCGGACCGGAGCCGCGCGGCGCGGGCGGCGAGCCGGCGCTCCCGGCCACCGGATTAATAGTATCAAATGCCGGTATCGAAGGCCATGACCACGCATCTGCGCGTGAGGCACGGGGCCGCGGCCCGCGTGACCGCGACCGGGCACTGCCATGTGCGCGACCGCCGCCGGCCGCCGGGTGGGTGCGCGGGCGCGGCCCGGTGCCCGCCCGCGACCCGCCGCCCGCCCGCGGCCCGGCGCCCACCCGCGC
>JACFNR010000015.1:0-3112 GCA_019454765.1 Trueperaceae bacterium
GCCTCCCCGCCCACGATGATCTCGCTGACGAGCAGGTGCGGCTGGCCGACCTCCACGGGCAGCGAGCCCGACATCGAGCCGCACATGCCCGGCGCGGTGGAGAGGTCGTCGGACACGGCCACGATGCGCTTGATCGACTCGGGTCCTTTGCCGACGAGCATGGCGCCGCGCACCGGCTCGGCCAGCTGGCCGTTCCGGATGAGGTACCCCTCGTTCACGGCGAAGTTGTACTCGCCGGAGCCCGGCCTGACCTGGCCGCCGCCCATGGTCTTGGCGTAGAGGCCGTACTCGATGCCTGAGAAGAGCTCCTCCTTCGGCGTGGTTCCAGGGAGCACGAAGGTGTTGCGCATGCGGGACGTGGGCGCGAACGTGTAATCCTGCCTGCGGCCGGAGCCGGTGGCGCGGTAGCCGGTCATCAGCGAGCCCCAGCGATCCACCATGTAACTCTCCAGCACGCCGTCCCTGATCAGCACCGTCCGTTCCGTCGGGGCGCCCTCGTCGTCGAAGCGCGACGACCCCCAGCCGTGGGGCGTCGTGCCGTCGTCCACGTAGGTCACGACGTCGGAGGCCACCTTCTCGCCCAGCTTGCCGGCCAGGGCGGAAGCGTTGCGGGCCACCGCCGTGGTCTCGAGAAGGTGCCCGAGGGCCTCGTGGAAGATGACGCCGCCGAACGCGTCGCCTATCACGACCGGCATGCTGCCGGCGGGCGCCTTGCGGGCCCGCAGGTTCAGTAGCGCCATCTCGGCGGCGCGCCGGCCGGCCTCGGCGGGGGGGTGAAGCTCGAGCAGCTCGAGGCCCATCGACAGGCCCGGCCCGGCGTGACCGGACTGGGTGTCCACGCCGTCGCTGGCGATGACCTGAGCGACGAGGCGCGTGCGCACGCGCCGGTCGTCGGCCACCACGCCGTCGGAGTTGGCGACGGTGACGTCCTGCTCCCACTCGAGCAGCCGGGCCTCGACCTGCTTGACCTCCGGCGCGATGCGCGCTCCCGCGGCGAGCTCCCTGAGACGCTCGAGCCGCCACGCCTTGTCGCGCGCGTCGAACGTGAGGCGGGGCGAGTGGATGTCTGGGCCACCCGCGGCCGTGCGCAGGTCGAGGCCGCCGCGACCGGCGGCGTCGGGCACGGCGGCGCCCTCGGCCCCGGTCGCGCGCACCGAGACCAGGCTGTCGAGCAGCTCGACGAGCGCGCCCTCGCCCAGGTCGTTGGTGTAGCCGTAGACGACGTCCGTGCCGAAGAAGAGGCGGATGCCGGCGCCGTACTGGATGTTGCTGGTCGCCTCCTCCACCGCGTCGTCGATGGTGCGCAGGAGGCGGCGGCGCCAACGTTCGGCGTACACCTCCACGTGGTCCGCGCCGGCGCGCTTGCCGCGGCCGATCAGGGCGGCGTAGCTGTCGTGGCTGAGCATGGGGGATGGTACCGCGCCGAGCGGACCCCCGCCGCCGCACGCATCCCGCTCCGCGACGGAGTGGAGGGACGCGCGAAGTTACCATCCGGCATGAGCGTCGATCCCACGGCCGGGCGACCGGACCCCGCAGCCTCCGGCACGGCGCCGGGCGGCGGGGCCGCGGCGGAGTTGGCCGGCTTCCTCGGCGCCCACCGCAGCCTCGTCCTGACCGGCGCGGGCATATCGACGGATTCGGGCATCCCCGACTACCGCGGGGTTCACCGTCGCGCCGCCCCACCCAAGCCGATGACGTTCCAGGAGTTCGTGGGCAGCGAGGGAGCCCGCCGGCGTTACTGGGCGCGCAGCGCGGTGGGTTGGGCGGCCATGGCCGCCACGCGACCCAACCCCTCGCACGCCGCCGTGACCGAGCTCGAGCGCCTCGGGCTCACCGCCGGCGTGGTGACGCAGAACGTCGATGGGCTGCACCGCCGGGCCGGCACCCGCTCCCTCGTGGAGCTGCACGGCGACCTGGCGCTCGTGACCTGCCTGCGGTGCAAGACGCGGGAGACGCGGGAGAGCTTCCAGGCGCGGCTACTTGAGCTCAACCCGGCCTTCGCCGGGTTGAGGGCCGAGCGGCTGCCCGACGGCGACGCCGCCCTCCCGACGGGTCTCGAGGACGGCTTCGAGGTTCCCGTCTGCACCGTGTGCGGCGGGGTCCTCAAGCCCGACGTGATCTTCTTCGGGGAGAACGTGCCGCGGGCGCGCGTCGAGCAGGCCATGCGCTGGTTGGAGGGGGCCGATGCCCTGCTCGTGCTCGGTTCGTCGCTGGAGGTCTTCTCCGGCTACCGGTTCGTCAAGGCGGCCGTCGTCGCCGGCAAGCCCGTGGCCATCGTCAACCAGGGCCCGACTCGCGGCGACGCCGCTGCCGCCTTGCGGCTGGAGGCGGGGTTGGGCGAGGTGCTGCCCGCCGCCGTGGCCCTGGCGGCGGGCGGGGCCGCCTGAGTGGGCCGAGGGCGTCACATCGACAGGTACGCCTCGCGCACGGCGGGGTTCAGCAGCAACTCTGCGCCCGTCCCCTGCAGCGCGACCTCGCCGTTCTCGAGCACGTAGGCGCGGTCGGCGATCCGCAGCGACTGCTGCACGTTCTGCTCCACCAGCACGACGGTCACGCCCTCCGCGTTGATCTGCTCGAGGGCGCGGAACACGGTGAGCGACAGGGCCGGCGACAGGCCGAGCGACGGCTCGTCGACGAGCAGTAGCCGCGGGTCGCTCATCAGCGCCCTACCGATGGCGAGCATCTGCCGCTCCCCGCCCGAGAGCGTGCCGGCCAGCTGGGCGCCGCGCTCCGCCAGGCGCGGGAACAGGTCGAAGACGAGCTTGCGGTTGGTGGCCGCCCGCCCGCGCGCGCGCCGCAGGTACTCGGCGCCGCTCTCGAGGTTCTCCCGCACGGTCATGAGGGGGAAGAGCTGCCTCCCCTCCGGCACGTGCCCGACGCCGGCCCGCACGACCCGCGCCGGCGACAGGCCCGCCAGCGACAGGCTGCCGAACGCCGTGACGGTGCCGCTCCGGACGGGGACGAGGCCGCTGATGGTGCGAAGCAGCGTCGTCTTGCCCGCCCCGTTGGCGCCGATGATGGTCACGAACTCGCCGTCCTCCACGGTGAGGTCGACGTCCCACAGGACGGTTATCTTGCCGTAACCCGCGCGCAGCGCGCGCACCTCCAGCGC